>JAQUCI010000170.1 GCA_028686295.1 Erysipelotrichaceae bacterium
GAGCCAATCTATGTCTTATTGATGATCGCTGAAATATGTGTGAATTACATTTTGGCTAAATTGATAGCAAAAAATGAAAAAGCAAGCATAAAAAAAATGTACTTCGTTTTAGCAATAATTATCGATTTAGGCCTGTTAGGCTTTTATAAGTATGCAAACTTCCTTATCGATATAGTAAATAGTGTTCTTAGTTTAAATATCAATTTTTTGGAATTATCACTTCCAATCGGTATTAGTTTCTATACATTTCAAATTTTATCTTATATAATCGATGTTTATCGTAATAAAGTCAAGGTTCAAAACAACGTTTTATATTTAGCGACATATGTTACAATGTTCCCGCAATTAATCGCTGGACCCATTGTTAGATATGAAACAATTGAACATGAATTAACTGAACGTAAAGAATCAATTCAAATGGTAAGCGATGGCATGAGAAGATTTATCATCGGCCTTGGCAAAAAGATAATCATAGCCAACAATATGGCAATAATCGCTGATAAGATATTCTTGAATACACCGCTAGGGGAATATAGCTTTTTTGTGGCATGGATCGGTGCGATCAGTTATTCATTGCAGATCTATTTTGATTTTAGTGGGTATAGTGATATGGCAATTGGTATCGGTAAAATATTTGGCTTTAACTTTTTAGAGAACTTTAACTATCCATATATAGCTAAGTCAATCACCGATTTCTGGCGTCGTTGGCATATTTCTCTGTCTTCATGGTTCAGAGATTATGTTTATATACCATTAGGTGGTAATCGCGTTAGTAAATCAAGATGGTTTTTAAATATAATGATCGTTTGGTTACTAACAGGCTTATGGCATGGTGCTAGTTATAATTTTGTTGTCTGGGGATTATATTATGGATTGTTCTTGATAATTGAAAAACTATTCTTACTTAAAATATTAGAAAAGGCCAAAGGTATAAACCACTTATTTACCTTAATTGTCGTAATTTTTGGCTTTGTAATATTCAATAGTGCTTCATTAGATCAGATAATGACCTTCTTTTCTAACATGTTTATGTCACTTCCAAATTTTGATATGACATTCTTAAAGACTAACGGATTGGTCTATCTGATCCCATACTTTATGATAGCTTGTATTTCGGCAACGCCATTATTTACAAATATTGGTAAAGCATTAAAGGACAAAGTGGTTTTAGGATATAGTTTTGATCTATATTTATTAATTGTATTTATAATATGTATAATCTTCTTAGTAAATAGCAGTTACAATCCGTTTATCTATTATCGTTTTTAGTATAGATTATCTTATGTTGATGATAAAAACAGCAGTATGTGTAAAAGATATAGACACTACTGCTTTTATTTATTTGTTTATATAAAGGGTCAATGCATTGTTTAACATGAAATGATCAACAATATCATATGTATTTTCGATTGATAAATAACCGTTTTTGTATTTCTCACACAATACTTCAAAAAGAACATTTTGAAATGCTAATAAAGCTCCAAAGCTTTCTTCTGGTGTTCTTGTATCACAACCCCAACTAATTTTATCGATTGATCCAATTTCTATAAGCTGATGAAGCACTTTCTTACTTGATGTAAAAGATAAAAGAGGTAACCAACATAAATCTGGGTATACATTTGCATAATTGTGTAGAAGAGCGCAAATATCATCTGTCCATGGAAAACTACAATGAAATAATACAAATTTCGTTTTAGGGTTTCTTTCAATAATTTTGTGCATTGCCATCGCCCGAGTGTTATCTAATATTCCCATTCCGGTATGACATTGAAGTGGTAGATCATATTCGCATGCAAGTTCGCAGATTATTTGAAAAACATAATCTTGAAAATCTTTGATCATGGTAATGGTTATTTTATTTGGCAAGGTTAAAAACACTTTGCTTGCACTATTTTTGTTTGTGTTATGAAAATCTAGTCCTCTATCGTAAGCAACTGCGCTTTTTAGTGCTACACATCCGTTTTGCTTTTGTTGTTTGATTAATTCTTTAACCCACTCTACATACTGATCCAAACTAGTAAATTCCTTTCCATATAATGTGAAAGGATTATTACCATCATGATCAAGAGATTCGATGTTATAGCCTTGCAACAAAGGGTCAATTCTGAATGTTGATTTAAATATGTCACTATGATCGTTGTTGCTACCAGGTTGCCAATAAGCATCTAGTATTATTTGTTCATATCTGCAATCATTTTTTAGAATATCCAAATTTTTGTGATTTTTAGAATAAGATGAATTAATCATATCGTCTATTTTAGACCAGTTGCTTGCATTAATGCTAAAGTCAAAACCATATATACTTTTTAAGGCTTTCTCTAACCAAACAAAGTATGATTTATATTTAACTTTTTCGATAAATTTATCTTTAGTCATATGATTATCTGCTAAGGGATACTTAAGCCAATTTACATATCCTTGTTCGAAAATTTTAATGAGATGATAATTATCAAAAAAAGAATCTGGTAATTGATGAGTATGAGTATTAAAGACTTTGTGTGTGAATATATAC
>JAQUCI010000047.1 GCA_028686295.1 Erysipelotrichaceae bacterium
AACATGTATTTAATAATGCAGATGCATTAGATCAACTTGAAAAGATCATTCATCCTCTTGTTCTTGATGAGGTTTTTGATCAAGTAGCTAAATGTAAAGATCAAGATTTTGTCTTTGTAGAAGTTCCATTACTTTTTGAAGTACAATGGCAAGATTATTTTGATCTAGTATTGTTGATAACTATTGATCAAGATATCTTATACCAAAGGCTTGCAGTTGATCGTAACATGTTAAAGGCTAAAGTTGATGAAAGATTGATGAGACAATTACCGCAAAAGCTAAAAATGGAGTTAGCAGATTATATAATTGAAAATAATGGGTCAATGAAAGACTTAAGAAAAAGAACTGATGAATTTCTGATTTGGTTAGATCAGCAGATAAAGGAGTAATGATGGAACTATTTGAACAAGATACATTTCAGTGTCTAAATGATGAAACAAACGATAATTCTCAAATGGGTCTTTTGTTTTTGCTTTATCAACCTTTGATCGGAAATGAAGCTGTTGCTTTATATGGGACTTTATTGAATCATGGTAAGTTGACCACAGAGAAGTTAAGCCACGCCCGTTTATGTAAATTGTTAATGATGAATATTGAAACGATTGAGAGGGCTAGAGTCAAACTAGAACAGTATAACCTTTTAAAAGTTTATTTTAACCAACAAACAAGTGAGTATATCTATCAATTATTAAAACCATTAAATGCTAAGAGTTTTTTGAACCACTATGTTTTTGGAATTCAATATAAACAGCGTTTAGGATTGACCGATTATGAAATTAGTAAAGAAATGTTTGATCATGATAGCATCGATCAAAGTGGTTTTAGTGAGATAACTGCTCGATTTGATCAGAGTAGTTTAGATAGGATATCTAACAAAGATGTAGAGGAATTTATATCGATCAAAGCCAATCAGATTAAGAATGATCCAAATATGGGTTTTATTAAAGGTTTTGATTATCAGGGTTTTGTCAAAGGATTGAGTGAACTTGCTTTTCCACGAAGATTAAGGACAAATGAAAACATGCGCTTGATCGCACAGTTATCTGTAATATACGGGATAAGCACTCAAAGAATGAGGGTGTTGGCTTGCCGTAGCATTAATGTTAAAGAACAAATATTCGATCAATCTGCTTTGATCAATCGAGTTCGCAAAGAACAACCTAGTTATGATCATAGCCAGTCTGATGGTTATGACTTACCACCAATCGTATTTTTACAGAACAAACAACCAAACATGCCAATTAGTTTATCTGCTAAGAAAACTTTAGAATATCTTGTAAATGACACACCATTAACGACTAATGTGATTAATTATTTGATTGAATATGTTTTGGATAACACTAATAATATCTTGAATCAAAAGTATGTTGAAAAAGTTGCTGAAACATTCGTCAGAAGCAAGATAGAAGATATTGATCAGGCTAAAGATTTGATCAAACGCTTATCAAGACAAACAAAAAATGATGAGTTAAGAGATCAGGAGATCAAAAGAACAAAAGCGACAATAAAGAAGATGGATAATGGAGATATTGAACTGTTGAAAAAACAGATAAAAGATAAAGTAGACAGGATGAAATGATATGAAAAAGATAGAAGCATTGATCAAAGATAGTGAAGAATTAAAAAAAGAACGACAAAGGATAACCTCGATGCTAAAAACAAGTTCGTTGATCAAACGTTATTTGTTTGATCATGACATTGATCCACTTTTAATTGATCGTTATCCAATGCAATTTTTGCGGCTTTATGAGCAATTAGAAATCTGTGATAAATGCTTAGGTTTACATGATTGTCAATTGCCTAATAGAGGTCATTATCAAGCACTAGAATATGATGGTACATTAAAGAGAATCATGCGTCCTTGTCGTTATCAAGTGGCTTATAATGTAGAAAATCGTCATCTTGTTAATTATCTTATAAATGACATACCAGACAATATGTATAATGTCACTTTAGAGAAGATCGATATTAGCGTTGAGCATAATCAAGAATATCTTGAAGCAATCAATAAGATCTGGGATTGGTTGGCGGGAAAATTAGATAAAGGTTTGTTTCTTTATGGAAAAGTTGGAACTGGAAAGACTTATCTTTTAGCTTGTATCGCTAATAAATTTGCCATGGATAATAAAAAGGTGGCATTTGTACATATGCCTAAATTGTTAATAAGATTGAAGGCGGCATTTAATGATGACGATGAACATTACAAGATAATGGCTGCTTTGATAAATGCTGATTTTTTAGTGTTGGATGATATTGGTGCTGAACCAGTCACGGGCTGGTATCGTGATGAAATTCTATCAACTATCTTAAATGAGCGAATGATAAAACAGAAATTAACATGTTTTAGTAGTAATCTTGATCTAAAACAACTTAATATCAATTTCAAATATACACAAAAAAAGGATGTCGATGAGCTTAAAGCTTCAAGGATAATGGAGAGAATTAATATGCTTGCTGATCCACTTGAGATAAGTGGTCACAATCGGCGTTTTCAATAGTAAACAACTACCAAAATCGTAATGAAAGTGTTACTATTAGTTGTCAGGAGGTAGGGTTATGATAAAAAGAATTGGTGTGCTTACTTCAGGCGGAGATTCTCCTGGGATGAATGCAGCTATCAGGGCTGTAACTAGAAGTGCTCTAGCACAAGGGATTGAGGTATATGGAATTCATGATGGTTATAAAGGCATCATTGATGAAAATATTGAAAAAATGGAGAGTAGAAGTGTTAGTGACATCATGGTTAGAGGTGGAACTATCTTAGGATCAGCTCGATTGCCTGAGTTTCGCGATCGTGAGGTTTTACAAAGAGCCGTAGATATATTACATAAATATGAGATTGATGCACTAGTGACCATTGGTGGTGATGGAACTTATCGTGGCGCTTTGGCATTAACTCAGTTAGGGATAAATTGTATTGGTTTACCTGGAACGATCGATAATGATATAGCCTGTACTGATTATACGATTGGCTTTGATACTGCATTAAATACTATTATTCAAGCGGTTGATAAACTGCGCGATACAAGTAGTAGTCATCATCGTTGTTCAGTTGTGGAAGTAATGGGCAATCACTGTGGTGATCTTGCTTTGTATGCTGGTATATCATCGGGTGCTGAGTTGATCATTACTCCTGAGGAAGGTTATGTTGAACAAGAAGTATTAGAAAAAATGCGTTTGATGGATGAGAAAAGAAAAAAAAGACATGCGATCATCATCCTATCAGAAAAAATAACTGACGCTGAGATATTAGCGTCAAAAATTAGTAAACACACAAGTTTTTCTGGAAGATCAACAGTATTGGGGCATGTTCAGCGTGGTGGTTCACCAACAGCTTTTGATCGAGTATTAGCTACGAGAATGGGCGATAAAGCGGTTGAGTTGTTAGCTAATGATCAAGGTGGACAATGTGTTGGGATCATTGGTAATGATATAGTGGCTTTTCCAATAGCCGAAGCATTAGATATGTCGAAAAAATCACGCAAGTATCTACATGATTTACACGAAAGGTTGGTATAAAAATGGCAAATTATCGTAAGACTAAGATCATATGCACACTAGGCCCAGCAAGTGATTCTAAAGAAATGTTAATCAAGTTGGCGATGGCGGGAATGAATATCGTTCGTTTGAATTTCTCTCATGGCAATCATGAACATTATAAAGAAGTGATCAACACGATTCGAGAGATTGAAAATGAAACGGGTATTACTTTGGGTATCTTGCTTGATACCAAAGGTCCTGAAATTCGTTGTGGCATCATGAGCGATGATCAGCTTGAATTTAGTAAGGGTGATACCGTTAGGGTAACCAACGATAAGGTCGTTGGTACAAAAGAAAGATTTCAGATTGAGTGTCCTGAACTTTATCAAGATATCAACATTAATGACTATCTTCTGATTGATGATGGCAAGATGCGCTTGACTGTAATTGATCGTGATCAGAACGACCTTATTTGTCGTATTGAAAATCCAGGTGTTATCAAGACTAGAAAAGGGGTTAATGTACCAAATGTCCATATTTCAATGCCCTTTATCTCAGCTAAAGATGATGCGGATATCCGGTTTGGTTGTGAAATGGATGTTGATTATATCGCCGCATCATTTGTTAGAAGAGCAGAAGATGTTGAAGCCATCAGATCAATCACGACACAAATGGGAAAACCGAAGATTCATATCATGGCAAAGATCGAAAACCAAGAGGGTTATGATAACTTAGATGATATCTTAAAAGTTGTAGATGGCATAATGGTAGCACGTGGTGATCTTGGCGTTGAAGTTAGTACGCAGTTTGTGCCTATTTATCAGAAGACGATGATCAAAAAAGCCAACGAACATGGTATACCAGTTGTCACAGCAACCCATATGCTAGAGTCAATGATGGGAAATCCACGTCCTACCCGAGCAGAAGCAAGTGATGTGGCTAATGCTATCTTGGATGGTAGTGATGCGATCATGTTATCAGGTGAGACAGCTGCTGGTCTTTATCCGATTGAAGCTGTCGTTACGATGGATACGATCGCTAAAGCAATTGAAAAGATAATACCTTATCGTGATAATCTAGAACATGCTAAAAAGACTAGTCGTAATACTGTTCAAGATGCGATCGGGATTTCTGTGAGTGATTCATCTTTGACTTTAGATAATATCAAGGCCATCGTGGCTTTCACCCAAGGTGGTAGCACAGCACGTAGAATATCTAAATTTAGGCCACCTGTACCAATACTGGCAGTGACATTTACTAAGTCTACACAAAGAAAACTATTGGTTCATTGGGGAGTAACGCCTATATTTAGTGATATTCAAAATGAAATGACAAATGATGATGAATTAGCAAGTATCATTGCCAAAAACTATGGTGTCAATGTTGGCGAGCAAGTGATCATCACTGCTGGTTATCCAACTGGTGAGGGTACTGCGAATATGATGAAGATTGTTGAGGTAAAGTGAGGAAATTATGATAAATCAAGAGTTATTAAGAAAATATGCTAGATTAGCAGTTAAAGTAGGAGTAAATATCCAAAAGGATCAACCACTTTTGATCAATGCTCCTGTGGAATGTTCTGATTTTGTACGTTTATGTACAGAAGAGGCTTATAAGGCAGGCTCTGCTTATGTTTTAGTTGAATGGAATGATGAACTTTGTACCAAATTGAGCTATGAGTATGCAAGTGTTGAGACTTTAGAGAATATCCCTCAGTATCGTATTGATTCACGTCAGTATTTAATTGATAACGATTTTGCTCTGTTGAGCATTTCGGCTCGAACTCCAGGTCTATTAGCTGGGATCGATCCTATGAAGATGCAACGTGTTCAAACGGCTGCCAGTAAGGCATTTAAACCGTTTATGACTCACACTATGGGAAATAGGACACAGTGGACAGTAGTTTCTATTCCAACTGAGGGTTGGGCTAAAAAGGTGTTCCCTAATCAATCTACAGACAAAGCGATCGACCTTTTATGGGATGCGATCTTAAGTGCTGTAAGGATCACCAATGATAATGATCCAGTCGCAGAATGGCAAAAACATAATGAGATGATCCATCATTATACAGCAACTTTAAATAAGTATAATTTTAAATCATTACATTTTAAGAATGAGTTAGGCACTGACCTTGTTGTAGGCTTAGTAAATGATCATATTTGGTCTGGTGGTTGTGAGACAAGCACAAAAAACATCATCTTTAATCCAAATATGCCAACCGAAGAATGCTTTACAATGCCTGATAAATATAATGTCAATGGAGTGGTCTATGCTAGTAAGCCATTAAATCACAATGGTAAGCTAATCGAGAATTTCAATATTGAATTTAAAGATGGCAAAGCTGTTAAGTGGCATGCTGAAAAAGAAGAAGAAGCTCTTAAAAACTTGATCACGTTTGATGATGGTAGTTGTTACCTTGGCGAGGTCGCATTGATCTCCTATGATTCACCAATATCATTAAGTAATATCTTATTTTATAATACTTTATTTGATGAAAATGCTTCATGTCATCTAGCATTAGGCGCTGCATATCCAATGAATGTCAAGGGTGGAACGGCGATGACTGAAGAAGAATTGAAAGTGGCTGGCGCAAATACATCAATGGAGCATAGTGACTTTATGTTTGGTACTAGTGATATGGAAATTACTGGTGTCGATCAAGAGGGTAATAAGATAAAGGTGTTTGAAAAAGGTAATTTTGTAATTTAGGCTTCCTTTTAGGGAGTCTTTTTTAATGATAGATGGGAGTAATGTTTTTATGGATTTAAGAGTAGATGATCTTTACAAATTGCAGTTTGAGTTAGATCAGAGAATCTTTGACATTCATAATGTCAATCGTAAGCAGACTCAAAGAGAAAGAATGTTAGCTTTGTTGATCGAACTTGGTGAAATGATAAATGAGACACGATGCTTTAAGTTTTGGAGTAATAAAGGTCCCAACTATAGAGAGGTCATCCTTGAAGAATATGGGGATGGGTTACATTTTTTATTGTCGTTGGGCATAGACCTTAATGATCAGCAACAAATTAAGCAAAGTATAGTTGTTAATGATGATGTTGTTGGATTAATCTTAAAGGTATATCAAAAAATGATTGATCTATCGATTAATTTTAATATCGAATCATTAAATATCGCTTTTGCTTATTATCTTGCACTTGCTGAAAAGTTAGATTTTAGTGCTGATGATATAAGAACCTACTATTTAAAAAAGAATCAGATCAATCATCAAAGACAAGATCATCGATACTAAGTTGGTTGTGAATTGATATATTAGATAGTATAATTACTGAAGTAAAGATGAGGTGCAAAAATGAAAAAAGAAGAGAAGAAAATATTAAAAGATCCATATGGTGATATAGATCTAGAGATGTTTAGAGAATTCACGGAAGCAGATGGCATATCTGGATGTGAAAAAGAAGCTAGTCGAGTTATGAAAAAATGGATGACTGGCCTTGTTGATGAGATTACTTATGATAATCTTGGTTCGATTATCGGAGTTAAAAAGGGTAGTGGATCAGGTTTAAAACTAATGCTTGCAGGTCATATTGATGAAATTGGTTTTGTGATAAAGGAAATCGATGACAATGGCTTTATAAGAGTAAATACGATTGGTGGTTGGTGGCCACATGTTCTTTTGGCTCAACCAGTAACAGTTACAACCAGTGAAGGTAAGAAGTATCATGGTGTGTTTGGAGCCGCAGCTCCTCATGGTATGCCGGCTGATGCTCGTAATAAAGTTATGGAGATAAAGGATGTCTTTATTGATATGGGCGTATCATCTAAAGAAGAACTAGAAGAAATGGGGATCTGTCTTGGGGATATGATCACACCAAGATCAAATTTTGAAGTAATGAATAATCCGAATTTTTTAGTAGCGAAAGCGTGGGATGATCGTATTGGAGCATTGATAGCGGTTGATGTACTAAAAGGGTTGAAAGGTCAAAAACATGATTTTGATATCTACGCTGTAGGAACTGTACAAGAAGAGGTTGGATTAAGGGGTGCTAAGACAGCTACTTATGCGATAAAACCAGACGTAGCGATTGCCTTGGATGTAACGATAGCTTCTGATTATCCAGGAGGAGAAAATCGTATTAAATGTGGTGTTGGCGTAACAGTTGAATTATTTGACGCTAGCCATCTTGGTCATCGAGGTTTGATCAAATATGTTGAAGATATCTGTAAAGAGAAAAAGATTGATTTTCAACTTGAGCAATTAAAAGGTGGAGGAACCGACTCTGGTGAGATCAACAAATCATATGATGGCATTATCAACATCACTATGTCTATTCCTAGTCGTTATTGCCATTCTCATCATACGATCATTCATCGTAAAGATTATGTTGATACAGTTGATGTCATTACTGAATTATGCAAACGTTTAAATAAAGAAGAATTAGAAAAAATTAGATCATATAATCGATAACTGTTCATTCGTGAACAGTTTTTAATTTATATCGCTTGGTATGCTTTGATAATTTTGATATAATATCTATTAGTTTAAAAAGGTGGAAAAATGAAGAAAAGAGAAGTTGTTATTTTAGGGATCATTTTGTTAATTGATCTTATAAGTAAGTATTATATTCAATCAATCATGACACTCGGTGATTCAATCGAAGTCATAAAAGATTTCTTCTATATTACATATGTACATAACACAGGCGCAGCATGGGGAATGCTTTCTGGAAAACTAGAGATATTTTTTGTGATAACGATCGTGGTGATCGTTTTGATCATGTATATCATCTTTACTACTGATCATAACAAAAAATTGTTGCGCTTAGCTTTGATCGTTATCTTAGCTGGTACTTTGGGAAACTTCTTTGATCGAGTTGTTTTTGGTTATGTTCGAGATTTTTTGAATTTTTATCCTTTTGGTTATGACTTCCCAGTGTTTAATATAGCTGATACTGCTTTAACGATCGGTTACATTCTATTAGCGTGGTTTGTGATAAGAAATGAGGAAGAAGCTTAATGATCGATCTTGAACTGGTCGTTGCTGAAGATCAAGTAAGAGTTCGCATTGATAAATTTCTTGCCGATAACATGGATCTTTCTCGATCTCGCATTCAACAGTTGATCAATGAAGGATATGTTTTAGTGAATGATGCCGAAGTCAAGAATAACTATCGCGTTCATGTTTTTGATGTGATCACGTGTGAGATACCAGAGGACAAACCGCTTGAAATCGTACCGATTATGATGGATCTTGCTGTAATTTATGAAGATCAAGATGTTATCGTTATAAATAAGCCGAGAGGTATGGTGGTTCATCCTGCAGAGACTTATAAAGAACCGACTCTAGTTAATGGACTTTTAGCACATTGTAAAGATTTGTCCGGTATCAATGGCGTAACAAGACCGGGCATAGTTCATCGTATTGATAAAGATACGACTGGATTATTGGTAGTAGCGAAAAACGACCTTGCACATGAATCATTAGTTAAACAATTACAAAATAAGACTATGGGAAGAGAATATTATGCATTAGTACATGGTGTGATAGCGCATGATCTAGGCACGATCGATGCTCCTATAGGAAGAGATAAGAAGGATCGATTAAAAATGACGGTTACTGAAGAGAATGGAAGAAATGCGGTTACCAACTTTCAAGTAATTGAACGTTTTAAAGAGCATACATTAATATTATGTCGATTAGAAACTGGGAGGACTCATCAAATTCGAGTTCATATGCAATATATTGGTTATCCCATAGTTGGTGATAAACGTTATGGAAGAAGAAAGACTTTGGCGGTTGATGGTCAATTATTACACGCTTTTCGATTAAAATTTACTCATCCACGTACAAATAAGGAAATATCTGTGAATTGTGATCTACCAAGTGACTTTCAATCTGTGTTGAATGAGTTAAGGAGTGATATTTAATGCGACAAGAAGAAGTTTGGGCATTACAGATCGTGTATATGTTTCTAAATAAATATGAATATCGATTGATCAATGTTGGTAACCAACCGATAAAGAGTGAACTGTGGCTAGCAAATCCAAATGGACAGTATCCGGTCATTAGGGTTACTACCAAATCAATTGCTACTAATTTTTTTGATAATGAACGATTGGTTCAGACCAAGGATGCGAT
>JAQUCI010000048.1 GCA_028686295.1 Erysipelotrichaceae bacterium
GCGAAATGGTCACACCTGTTCCCATCCCGAACACAGAAGTTAAGCATTTCTGCGGCGACGATAGCTATACCTGCTATAGTGAAAATAGCACATCGCCAGGTTCTTTACTCCCTTTGGGGAGTTTTTTAATTGCTTTACTAATGTTTTTTCGTTATAGTATATAGATGATAAAATATACTTATTAATGTTATTATTAATTGGAAAAGGAAAATATAAATGTTAAAAATAAATACAAGATCAGCAGATGAAACTAAGGAATTGGGAAGGAAAATTGGTTTATTGTCTAAGCCTAGTACTTTGATAATCATGACTGGTGATCTTGGTGCTGGTAAAACAACCTTAACTCAAGGAATTGCTTTGGGTTTGAATATTAAAAAGAATGTGACTAGTCCCACCTTTACGATAATGAAGGTATATAAAGGAAAATTTCCGCTTTATCATATTGATGCTTATCGATTGGAAGGAATATCACAGAATCTCGGATTAGAAGAAATGATGGATGATGATGGAATATGTGTTGTTGAATGGCCTAATTTTATAAATGATAGACTATTGAAAACATATTTAAATATTGATTTAAAATGGCTAAGTGAAAATGAAAGAGAGATATCGATCACAGCTATTGGATCAAAATATGAAGATATGATAAAGGAGATAACATGTTAACACTTTGTTTAGATACAGCCCATAAACATCTAGTTGTTGGTTTGATACAAGATGATCAGATTATTGCTCAAATGCAACAAGAAAGTTGGAAAAAACAATCAGAACTGATCTTACCTGAGATCGATCGAATGTTAAAAACTCATAAACTATTACCTAATCATATAGATCAAATTGTGATCACTAATGGTCCAGGTAGCTTTACAGGAGTTAGAATTTCGATGACGATAGCTAAGATTTTGGGAAGTGTAGCACATAAGACAGTTTATACTTTATCAACGCTTCAACTGTATGCAGCTGATAAATCGGCGATAGTCTTAATCGATGCTCGCGGTAATCGAGCTTATTATGGAAAATATCAAAATTATATTGGTAAGGATGAGATTATAAGCATTGATGATCTAAAAGCAATAGTTGAAGATGATCATTTGATCATCGGTGATGGCTCATTGCTAGATAGAGAAGATAATTATCCAAATATCGTTGAGAATTTTCTGAAATGTAAGGCTTATTGGCAAAAAGTTAATAGTATTGATTTGTTAGAACCAGTTTACTTAAAGGAAAACAGTGAGTATCAAAACGCTTTATGATAAGAAACATGAGATTTAGTGATATCGATGAAGTTATCAAAATTGAAGAAACAGTTTTTAATGATAACTGGAATAAAGAGGCTTTCATATATGAACTAAAAGATAATCCGTTTAGTTATTATTGGGTTATAGATGTTGGTGATAAGATCATCGGCTATGCAGGTTTATGGATTACGTTTGATTCTTCAACGATAACTAATATTGCGATATTGCCTGAATTTCAAAGATGTGGGTGGGGTCAAAAGCTAATGGATAAGATCATCTTTACGGCAATCAGTAAAGAATGTGAGACAATTAGCCTTGAAGTTAGAGTTTCAAATCACAAAGCGATAGCATTATACCAAAAGAATGGTTTTATCAAGATCAATGTAAAAAAAGCCTATTATAGAAATAATGATGAAGATGCTTATTATATGGTAAAACCTTTAGGAAGGATATAGATAATGATAATTTTAGCAATTGAAAGCAGTTGTGATGAAACAGCTGTGTCAATACTTAAAGATAAAACGGCAATTTTGTCTGCGATTGTTAGTTCGCAAATTGATACTCATGCCAAATTTGGAGGAGTAGTTCCTGAAATAGCATCACGCATGCATATTGAAAATATAGCGATCGTTTTACAAGAAGCATTAACTAAAGCAGATTTAGATATAGAAAATGTTGATGCTTTTGCGGTCACTCAAGGCCCAGGGTTAATCGGATGTTTACATGTAGGTGTATTAGCAGCTAAAACATTAGCATGGTACTATCAAAAACCATTGATACCAGTACATCATCTAGCAGGTCATATTTACGCAAATGCATTGATTGATGAGCTTGAATATCCTCTTTTAGCTTTAGTAGTCTCTGGTGGACATACGGAATTGATCTTATTAAAACAGGAATATGATTTTATGATAGTTGGTTCGACTCAAGACGATGCAGTAGGAGAGGCTTATGATAAAGTAGCTCGTGTCTTGGGTTTACCGTATCCTGGCGGAGTAGCAATCGATAAACTTGCACAGATTGGAAAAAGGAACTATCAATTACCAACAGTTAAAACTCAAGGTGAGTTAGATTTTTCTTTTTCAGGTATTAAGAGCGCAGTATTACAGTTGATCGCAAGAGAAAAAAGAGCTAATCGAGAACTTATCATTGAAGATATCGCTTACGCATTTCAACATAATGCGGTTGAACAACTTATCGATAGAGTTAAAAAGGCAGTAGATACCTATCAACCAAAACATATTGTTTTAGCTGGTGGTGTAGCCGCAAATTCATATCTTAGAAAAAGGATGAATGAAGAATATAAAAATCATGAAGATCTTAAGTTAACGATACCTTCATTGGCGTATTGTACCGATAATGCAACAATGATCGCTGTAGCTGGATATATCGCATATCAGCATGGTCATCGTGCTGATCTTAGTTTGCCAGCTGATTCTAGCTTAGAAATTTGTTCGATGTGAATTCTAAGAGTAAATGCTGATTTAAGTAAAGATGGCTTAATTATTAGAGTTAAGTCATTTTTAATGGAGAAAAACGGCAATAAGTATGAAAAATTGAGGTATTAGTAGGCTTTTCAAACAAGTTTAAAATCAGCAATTATTGCTGTTTCTTTTGTTAAAACGGAATTAACTCTTAGAATTCAATTGAAATATAACGCGATATAATAATTTGTTCACAAACAATTATAATGATGTTATAATTGTTTTGGTGATATTATGACAAATAATAAAATAGTCCCTAAGGCAACTTTACAACGCTATCCTATTTATTTGAAAGCGCTACGAAAGTTAAAAAGCCAAGGGATTTCCAAGATTTTATCTAGTGAACTAAGTGATTATGTTGATATTGAATCAACCACTATTCGTCGTGATTTTTCTTTCTTAGGTACCCTAGGAAAGCAAGGTTATGGGTATGATATAGATAGTCTTATCGCAAAATTTAATAGCGAACTCGGAGTTAATTTTGATGAAAAGATCATTTTGATCGGTGTTGGTAATCTTGGTAGAGCGCTTATGAATTATAATCGTTGGAATCATGTTGTTGGTGAGATAGTGTGTGGTTTTGATATTGATCCTAAAGTGATCGATAGTAAATGTGATGTGCCTGTTTACCACCTTGATCAACTTTGTGATAAAATGCCCGAAAATTGTCGAATAGCTATTTTGACGATCAGCCAAAATATCCAGGAAACGGTTGACAAGTTAGTT
Source organism: Erysipelotrichaceae bacterium (assembly GCA_028686295.1). Lineage (GTDB taxonomy): Bacteria > Bacillota_I > Bacilli_A > Erysipelotrichales > Erysipelotrichaceae > JAQUCI01. Next base: position 3,449 of record JAQUCI010000048.1, read on the forward strand.
GATTGTGGTATCATTGGCTTGGTAGATTTTAGCAATGAACATATTAGGGTTCCTAAAGGTGTTACGATTAAGGCTATTGATGTAGTGTCTGCTATTCAAGAGTTAGTATTTTCTACCAATTTTAATAAGGAACAGTGATAAGGAGTTCGTTGATCTGATCGATCACAGCGAATCGGAGATAGTGAAAGTCCGGTATTGGATGTTCAATGATAACAACCTTTGAGTTTGATCGGAGAAATTAGTAGACGATCACGTAGAGCGGCGTTAACGTTAAGAGGGCACTGTAATTAGTGAATAAGGATGGTACCGCGTGTTAGACGTTCCTAGAGGACGTTTTTTATTTAAGGAGGATTAAATATATGGTTTCATTTATGACGATCAGAGAGCTTTATGAAGCAGTTTTAGATAATAATAGTTATGAACTTGATCAGATTGAATATGTTCAATTACAAGGTTGGGTTAGAACTAATCGATCTAATGGAAGTATTGGATTTATTGAATTCAATGATGGGACCTATTTTCGAAATTGTCAGTTAGTTTATGATAAAGATATAAATGATTTTTCGATTATTGAAAAATATTTAACAGGTACGGCATTAACGATTACAGGTAAGTTAGTTTTGACTCTAGAGAATAAACAACCATTTGAATTGCATTTAAAAGAAGTTGTTCTTGAGGGAAGTTGTGATAACTCGTATCCACTTCAAAAGAAAAGACATTCTTTTGAATACTTACGCGAGATAGGACATTTGCGTCCTAGAGCAAACACTTTTAATGCGGTATTTAGAGTAAGGTCGGCATTGTCAATGGCGATTCACGAGTTTTTTCAAAACCAAGGTTTTGTTTATGTTCATACTCCGATTATTACTAGTAATGATGCTGAAGGGGCTGGGGAAGTATTTACAGTTACAACCAGAGATGATGCAAAATATGAAGATGATTTCTTTGGTAAACATGCATGTTTGACTGTGTCAGGTCAATTACAAGCGGAAGCGTTTGCCTTAGCTTTTCGTGATGTTTATACATTTGGACCAACATTTAGAGCAGAGAATTCCAATACAGCAAGACACGCAAGTGAATTTTGGATGATCGAGCCAGAGATCGCTTTTGCGGATCTTGAAGATGATATGGATCTAATCGAAGACATGGTAAAATCTTGTATTGATTATGTATTACAAAATTGTGGTGAAGAGATGAAGTTCTTTAACACTATGTTTGATAATACACTAATTGAACGATTAAAGAAGGTAAGAGATACTGAGTTTACACGAATGACTTATACTGAGGCAATCAAACATTTACAACAAGCATCAGTCAAATTTGAATACCCAATAACATGGGGAAGCGATCTTCAGTCTGAACATGAGCGATATATTTGCGAGAAAGTTATCAATGGACCAGTGTTTTTAACTGATTATCCAAAAAAGATCAAGGCATTTTACATGCGAGCTAACGATGATGAAAAGACAGTAGCTGCGTGTGATCTTCTAGTGCCAAGTGTCGGTGAATTGGTTGGCGGATCACAAAGAGAAGAACGTCTTGATAAATTGACAAGTAGAATGGCTGAATTAGGGATAGATGAAGAAGCTTTACAATGGTACCTTGATCTTCGCCGTTATGGTGGTGTAAAACATGCTGGTTTTGGCCTAGGATTTGAGCGATTCTTAATGTATATAACAGGTATCACAAACATCAGAGATGTTATCCCATTTGCTAGAACCCCTAAAAATTTATTGTTTTAGAAAGCGCCTGAGCGCTTTTTATGTTCAAATTTATATGATAGAATAATTTGTGGAAAGCTTTGAGGTTAATCATGCCTGTATATTACAAAGATCAAAGAAAAGAGAGTATAAAAAAATCATTATTTTTAATTGTATTATTTTTGATAACATTTTTTACTAGTGCTTATCTTTTAGATAAATATCAAAGAAATGAAATGATTAAAAGCGATGGAATCTTGACGATATGTGGCCTTGATTATAAAGAATCGATTGAGTTAATCAACCAACAAGATCAAGATGATACTTATTTGATAAGTGATTATCTATATTATGGTGAAACACTAAATTTGTTTAATTCAGTCTATGATATTAAAAGTAATGATGATATAGTTGGCCGAACGATCATCTTAAAAAATTTGTGTACAGGTGATGAATTGGTTTACTTGATAAATGGAAAGATTGATTCGCAAATACCAGTAGAGACTTTAGCGGATGGTTTTTATAGTATTAATATTGTTTATGATCTAATTCAAAGAAGTGCTTATAGTAAAGAGATCATCGACAATACTTTCTATACAGTTAGACGTAATGAAACAAGTAAGAGAATTAGATTGATCGCTAACAAAGAGGTGTTTGGCAACGAAGAGATATCAAGTGATCAACAATATAATTATCTATATCTTGAGGTACAAAGCAATAATGATGATACCGACGTTTATGATATTATCATCGATCCAGGACATAGTAGTACTGATACTGGTAATTATGTTGAATATGGTGGTAAGGCAAATGGGTTAATAGAAGCTGAAGAAACCTATAAGATAGCTTTAGTGATAAAAGATGAGTTAGAAAAATATGGATTAAAAGTATTGATAACGCGTAATGATGAAACAGAAGTAGTTGATACTTATGGTGAAAACGGAAGATTATATCGAGCGTATCAAGTTGATGCTAAGTATTATTTTGATCTACAGATGAGAGTTGCTTCAAATCCAAATATCAAAGGTACTCAAATCGTTCACTCATCATTTACATCCAATAAAATGGCTACGGCAATCTTTAATTATCTTGTAGATAATACTGATCTTGTCTCTACCGGCTATACTGGTTCAGGAAAGATACCAGGGGTATTAGCTAGCGGAACGATTGATGGTTACGATGGCCGAATGGTCATTCGCGAAAGCGGAGGAAGAATACTTGAGGCTGGTACGTTTAGTGAATTAGCTCAACAAGAGAATGCGTCTTTTGCTAAAAACGAAAGAAATGGTTTACAAACATTTACTATCGAATATATTTATTTAACTAATCCTGATGAAGCAAAAGCGTGGCAAGAGAATTATCAGGAATATGGTAAGAAAACAGCAGAAGCAATCTTATCATATCTTAATGTTATAGAATAGGAGTTAATATGTTATATCAGATCAATAAGGGTACAAAGTATTTTGGGGCCAATCTGATCTTTGAAAATATCCAATTTGAAGTTAAAAATACCGAAAAAATAGCGATCGTTGGACGTAATGGTGCAGGGAAGACGACGTTATTGAAAGCAATAACCGATGAAGAAGTATTAGATTTTGGTCAGATCCATAAGAGTAATGATCTTAATATTGGTTATTTGGCCCAAACTACTTTTACCGATATCAATAAAACTGTTATGGACGAGCTTTTAACATTGTTTAGTAGTGTTATAGAACTAAAAAACGAGATTGATAACATCATTGTTTTAATGAAAGATGATCACTCAGATAAGATTTTAGAACGCTATGCTTTCTTACAAGAACAGTTTGAACGTAATAATGGTTATAATTATCAGATAGAGATTAAGACAGTATTCATGAAATTTGGATTTGATGAAGAGGATCTATTTCGACCTTTGAGTACCTTTTCTGGTGGCCAAAAGACAAGAATCGCATTTGTAAAACTTCTTTTAAGCAAGCCAGATATATTATTACTTGATGAACCTACAAATCATTTAGATCTACAAACGATTCAATGGTTAGAAAGTTACCTTAAAACTTATCCAAAGGCTGTCATTCTTGTATCACATGATCGAGTTTTTTTAGATGCTATAGCTAATGTTGTTTATGAGTTAGAGTATACGAAACTCACAAAATATATTGGTAATTATACCGAATATAGTAATCAGAAAAAGATACAATTAGAAAAGCAAGAAATTGCATATAAAAATCAACAACAAGAAATTGAAAGGCTAGAAGCTTTGATTGAAAAATTTCGTTACAAGAAAAATAAAGCCGCTTTTGCCCAATCAAAGATCAAATATTTAGATCGAATGGAAAAAATTCAATTAGATAAGTTAGATAAGCGTAATTTTCATGCGCATTTTCAACCTAGGATCAAGGGGGGAAGAAGAGTGCTTGTTCTAGATCAGTTTACGATCGGATATGATCATCCTTTATGTACTGTAAATCTTGAAGTAATGGCTAAAGATCGCATTGCGATCATGGGAGCAAATGGTACTGGTAAATCAACATTGATCAAGTCAATCGTTAACAAACTAAGACCGCTAAGTGGAGCAGCTCTATTTGGACATCAGATCGAGATTGGATATTTTGATCAAGAGTTAGCTCAAATCGACAGTGCTAAAACCGTTCTTGAAGAATTATGGGACGATAATCCTCAATTAGATAAGACATCGATTAGAACGACATTAGGTAATTTTATGTTTTCCAACGATGATGTATTTAAGCAAGTTCAAGTCTTATCTGGTGGTGAAAAAGTAAGACTTAGTCTAGCTAAACTTATGCTAAGAAAAGCAAATTTATTATTGCTTGATGAACCAACAAATCATTTAGATATTTTAGGTAAAGAAGCTTTAGAAGATGCATTGATGGATTATGAAGGTACGATCATATTTGTGTCTCACGATCGTTATTTTATTAAAAAAATTGCTACATCTATTTTGCTTATTGAAGATAATACGGCTACCTATTATCCATTTAATTATCAGGAGTTTATTCTGCAGCAAGAAAATGCTACATGCGATCAAGTAAAAAGAATAAAAACTCAGTCAAATAAAGTCGACAATAAGAATAAAGAAAAGAAGGACCATCTAAAATTGGAAAAACAGATAGCTGAAAAAGAAACTGAACTCGAAAATTTGCGAAATAAACGCTTTGAACCTGAATTCTATCATGATTATCAAAAAATGCAGGAACTTGATGATATGATAGACGATGTTCATAATCAAATTGAGTGTTTGATGGCATTATGGGAAGAATCATATCAATGAGATTGGATTATCATTTAAAACATATTATAATTAATAAGGAGGATTTAAAATGGTAAAAATTGATAATTTGCGTACAGAGAAACGCAATGATAAAACGATGAATTTAGATGAGTTAACTGTTAAAGAAGTTTTACAAATCATGAATCAAGAAGATCAAAAAGTTGCATTAGCGGTAAAAGAAGCTCTACCAGAAATTGAAGAAGCTGTTAAGACGATCGTTAATGCTTTAAAAAATAATGGACGTTTAGTATTTATGGGAGCAGGAACCTCAGGTCGTTTAGGTGTTATCGACGCAGCAGAATGCATGCCAACATTCGGAACAACTGATGAGGTTATTGGTTTGATCGCCGGTGGTGAAAGAGCATTTTTAAAAGCACAAGAAGGTGCTGAAGATTCAATCACTTTGGGCATTGAAGATTTAAAGAATGTTAATTTTAATTGTAAGGATGTTTTGGTAGGATTAGCCGCTAGTGGTAGAACACCTTATGTGATTAGTGCTTTAGATTATGCTAGATCGATCAATGCTAAAGCAATATCTGTATCATGTAATAAAGATGCAGAAATGAGCAAACATGCTGATATAGCTATTGAGGTTGATAATGGACCAGAAGTTTTAACTGGTTCAACTAGATTAAAATCAGGAACAAGTCAGAAGTTAATATTAAATATGTTATCAACAGCAAGTATGATCGGTATTGGAAAAGTATACGGAAATTTGATGGTTGATGTTAAGGCTACGAATTTGAAGTTGATCGAACGTAGTAAAAGAATCATCATGATGGCAACAGATTGTGATTATCTAACTGCTGAGAAGTTCTACGAGTTAAGTGATAATCATCCAAAAATTGCGATTGTCATGATCTTAACTGGATGTAATAAAGAAGAAGCGCTAAAAAGGTTGGATCAGGGTGAAGGCTTTGTTAGAAGAGCTATTAAATAGTTTAAATAATCGCTTAGATATTGTATAATACATAACGAAACTAAAGGAGAAAAAAATATGTCAAATTGTATCGTTGCTCAATCAGGTGGGCCAACTTCGGTAATCAATGCTACGATAGCTGGT
>JAQUCI010000001.1 GCA_028686295.1 Erysipelotrichaceae bacterium
TGATCATTTGATTTTCATATAATGAATTTAATAATGCATCAAAAAAAGCAATACGTATTATCTTATCATCATAAATAAAATAATTGGTTAGATCTTTTACTTTTAACATTTCATCATCAATACATTTTTTTCTTTCTAGATAATCAAAATTATCCCAAATGTCAAATAACTCGATTTTTAATCGCTCATAATTCTCTTCAAACATTTCTTTATTTAAAATGCTTTGATAGATAATCTCGCTTTCAAAGAAATCCTTATCTGTTTTCTTAAGCATCTTAATATCATATTTATTGAATTTAATTTTCATTATTTTAATCTTTGTTTTAATCTGGGGAATATTCTTGATACTAGTAGTTTTAGAGCTATTTAAGATTCTAATAATATTCTGTTTCATGATATTTCATCACCTAACGACAATACACTTAATGCATAACAGGCTGCAGTTTCAGCCCTTAGGATTCGATTACCTAAGGAACAAGCCAAATAACCAATTTGTGTTAAGAATGTGATCTCAGTTTGATCAAAGCCGCCTTCGGGGCCAATGACAATATTCACTTTTCGATCAACAACTATATTCTTAATATGAGTTTCATCATTATTCTCATATGCAACTAGATTCAAACGATCAGAATCATACTTAATCTCATTAATATTTATCGGTTTTTCTACCTTAACCCTTTTAATTCGATGTGCTTGTTCACAAGCTTCGAGTGTTATCTTATTCCAACGAGTTAATTTATCGTTTAGTTTCTCATTAATCTTAACAATAGTACGAGCAGTTGTGATCGGAATGATCTTATTAACACCTAACTCTGTTGCTTTCTGTAAGACAAAATCCCATTTATCATTTTTAATTAAAGCCATGTAAAGATTAATTTCATATGGTAACTCAGTGTTTTTGTTGTATTTAGCATAGGGCAAAGCAAAGAAAGTATTATCAATCCTTTTTAGATGACACAGATATAGAGCATTACCATCACTAAATAACACAACGTCGTCAACATTTTTGCGCATAACATTAAAAATATGATGTACTTGGTTATCATTAAGTGATACTAGTTTATCGATCATTATATTTTCATCAGAAAAATATTGTTGCATATCAATTACCTGAATCTGCTAATTCTTTCAATTTAACAACTTCATAGGGTTTAAGCTTACGATATTTTCCAACTGCAAGATCATTGATCGATAAGAATCCAAAACGTTTACGATTTAATCTGGTTACTTCATAACCAAAGTAAGCAAACATGTTTTTAACCTGATGATTACGCCCTTCGCTTATCCTTATTTCCAAAGTAGTTTGTTTTTTAGTAAAATCCTTATTGGTTATCTTGATCTTGGCTGGTAATGTTGTCTTTCCATCTAAATCAATACCTTTTTCCAGTCTTTTGATATGTTCGCTGATCAAAATACCTTTTAAATCCAATTCATATGTTTTAGGGATATGATATCTTGGATGTATCATTTTATTTGCGAAATCACCATCGTTTGTAAGTATTAGTAGTCCAGTCGTATCATAATCTAATCTACCAACGGGGAAAATTCGTTGTTCACATTCAATAAGATCAGTAACGATCAAACGGCTATGTTCATCTGAATTTGAACAGATATATTTTTTAGGTTTATTTAAAAGATAGTAAACTTTATCTTCCTTTTGAATAAGTTTACCATCAACGCTGATCTTGGCACCTTTTTTAACTTGAAACCCCATTTCAGTTACAATTTGACCATCAACACTTACTAAACCTTTAGCGATCATTTTTTCTGCTTTTCTTCTTGATGCAACTCCACTCTCTGCTATTACCTTTTGTAGTCTAACCATATGTCCTCCATCAAATTCCTTAATAAAAACGAATTTGAGTTAATCAAATAAATTTTCACTATCTGCAAGACTATCATAATTAGGAAGTTCGGGCAACTCCTTTAAACTAACTAACTTAAACACATCTAAAAAATCAGCAGTCACTCCATATAGTATCGGTTTACCAGGAGCATCTGACCTTCCTAATTCCTTAATTAAATTTCGTATTTGGAGCTTGCGAAGCATGATATCACATCCAACTCCTCTTATCTCTTCAATCTCAACTCTAGTGATTGGTTGCTTATATGCAATGATCGCAAGAGTTTCGATCGCAGCAGTTGAAAGTGTATTATTGTGATTCATTCTAAATAATTTTTCTGCATATTCATGAATATGTGTTTTAGTCACAAAACGATATATTTCAGCATAATTTACAACTTCAATTCCATGTTCTTCACTTGCATACCTTGTTTGTAACTCATCAAGATAAAGTTGAACTTCAGTTGGTAATAACTCTAAAAGTTGTGACAGTTGTTCTTTAGTCACACCCTCTTCTCCAACTATATACATCAAACCCTCTATTATAGCTATAATCTCTTCTTTATTCATATACATTACTCCATTTCAACCATATTTCATCATTCTCATCAATATTATAGTATACATCTTGAATTTTAATAAGTTCTAAAACAGCTAAGAAAGTTATGATGGCTTCATTTATGTCATAACAATTTTTTAACAGTTCGATAAAAGAAAAAGAGCCTTTGATATTACTAAATTTATCCTTAATTGTATTAACAACTTGTTCAACTGTTAATTCACTGGTTGTACTACGCATTTGTAACGGCTGATTTAAAGCTACATGTCTTAAACATCTATTCATCGCTTTCATCAGATCATATGGATTACCATTCAGTTCTGAAAGATCGTTTTCTTGATCAGCATTATTAAACTCAAACGATACAGTTTTTGCAAATTGCTTATTTCTATCGATGAATCTTTGAGTTAAAATAACTGATATTTCTTTGAATTTTTGATATTCTATAAGTCTTCTAACAAGTTTTTCTTTCGGATCTTCATCATCTTCTTGTTCGATATCTTTTGAATTAGGCAATAACTGTTTGCTTTTATACTCAAGTAAACCAGCTAATTCTGCTAGATACTCACTAGCTATTTCTAAATGAAAACGATCCATATTATTTAAGTATTCCACGTATTGATCAACAAGGATATCCATATTCAAGTCAAAAAGATCTAGCTCTTTTTCTTTTATCAAATGAAGCATAAGATCAAGTGGACCATCAAATTTGTCTATTGAAACTAAAAAAGTCACTTTATCACCTTGTTAATTATAGCACGAAGCTAAACACTGATGATAGAGCAACATTAATCACTTAGTATTCTCATATATAACTTGTTGTATACGAATTTTTGTTTCCTCGGCTAACTGTCGTGTTGACCAATCTTGATATTCTTCATAATGAATTGGTTGACAATAAACAACTTTAACTGTTTTTCTTTTTTGTTTACTGTCTATTGGTATAAAAGCATTAATTAGTGCAAAAGGTACAATTGGTACTTTAGCTTTTACAGCTCCTTTAAATGAGCCTGGTTTAAAGTCGCCCATCAATTGAGAGAATGATCTTGTGCCTTCAGGAAAAATAAGAACATTTCTTTGCTTAAGCAAATACTCTTCTAACTTTCTCGCCATCAATACACCCTCTTTCAAGCTCTCACGCTTAAAAAAGATAACTTCCATCGCTTTATACCAATCAGACAAAAAAGGTATCTTCGCTCCTTCTACTTTACTAACAGCAGTAATGGGAACATCACATGAGTTTATAAAGATAAAAGCATCAGCTGTTCCTTGATGGTTACCAGCAAACAGAAAACCGTCTTGAAGTGGAATATTGTTTTTACCAATAACTTCGATATCGATACGCATTGCTTTTATAACCATTGAAGCTGCTTTTTTTAACAAAGGATATCTTTGATCGTATGGCAATTTTTTTGCTTTTCTAGCATTAGAATAAATCCAAGGTAAACTAGGTAATATCCTTAACCAAAACAATATCAATCTCATATTAATCCTTCTTTAGATATTCAATCACTTTAAAACCTGTGTATGGATTTACACTTATAATATCAAAATCGTTAACATCATATTTTTTAAGCCATGTATCAGCCGGCCAATCACCATCTACTAATGATATATAAAGTTTTTTGCAATATGGTAATGCTTGATCATATATTGAAGCTCCACCACATATAAATATTTCTTCTTCAGTATCTACGTTTTCTTCTAAAAACTTTTTGAAATCATGACAAAAACTAACGTCTCCATCAATTTCAGTTACTTGGTCAGGATAAGCAACGATTACAGTATGACGATCAGGTAAAGCCTTTTTAAGTGTTTTAAACGTGTTTAAGCCCATAACTACTGTATGACCCTCAGTTTTTGCTTTAAACTGCTGTAAGTCCTCCTTTAAGCGCCATGGCATCCATCCTTGATAACCAATCGCAAAGTTTTTATCATGAGCAACGATTAACGATAACATTATACACTCACCTTTCCTTTGATCGGTGGATAAGGGTCATACCCTATCAACTCGATATCTTCATATCTGAAATCAAATATATCGGTTATAACAGGATTTAATCTTAATTTTGGTAAGTCTCTAGGCTCACGAGCTAATTGTTCATTTACTTGTTCAAGATGATTTTTATAAATATGAACATCACCTAATGTATGAATAAACTCATAAGGTTGATAACCACAAACTTGAGATACCATAGACAATAGCAAAGCATAGGAAGCAATATTAAACGGTACTCCCAAAAAAACGTCCGCACTTCGTTGATATAATTGACAAGATAGTTTCTTACCATCTGAACTAACGTAGAATTGAAAAAATGCATGACAAGGAGGCAAAGCCATATTAGTGACCTGTGCTGGATTATAAGCCACAATCAAATGACGTCTTGAAAAAGGATTCTTTTTAAGATTCTCGATCAGTTCCGTGATTTGATCTATGCCAAAGAAATCTCTCCATTGTTTACCATAAACTGGTCCAAGATCACCAAATTTTTTAGCAAACACATTATCATTCTTTATTTTTTCGACGAATTCAGCCATTGTCTCATTTTGATAATCAACTGAACCTTGAAACTTCGCATAAGGCCAATCATTCCATATCCTTACATTCTCATCAACCAAAGGTTTGATATTGGTTGAACCAGAAAGAAACCATAATAACTCCACGACAATTGACTTAAAATGTACTTTCTTGGTAGTCAATAAAGGGAATCCATTTTCAAGATTAATTCGATACTGATAAGCAAAAGTAGAGATCGTACCAGTGTTGGTACGATCTTCTCTTTCTGTACCACACTCTAATACATATTTACATAAATCTAAGTATTGTTTCATAAATATCACCAAACTTATTATACACAAATATTACGTTAATGATAACAGATTAACTTACTCTTTTAATATTGAGATTTTCTCTGCAATGATATCTGAGCTATAAAATTTGTTTTTTTCTCGGGTTATAAAATTATTAGCCTGTAATCTACCTTTTATGCCAACAACGGCATTCACTTGACAATCTTGAAGATAATTGTTCATGGTATTTTTCCACAATATTACCTGAAATATATCACTTGTTTTTTCTTGATTAACTATATTTCGTTCTACTTCCAATAATAATACAGCCATCTGATTGTTGTTTCCAAATTCTTTGATAACTGGTTCTTCAATGATCTTACCTACCAAAACTACTTGATTTAACATTGTTCTTTATCTCCTTTTTAACCATTATCAATAAAAATGAAACAAAAGAAAAATTGACATATTTGCATTATTTCACAAAAAATGTCAATTATAATTAATATTATAATACGTTTAAGCAACCCTAAGGTCATTATGATAATTTTGTTTCAAATTAAAATACAGTCCATCCAAGCATATGGAAAATAAAGGCGATCAATAAAACGATAAGTGCTAAAAGGTAGACAAACCTTACCATGCCATAAGTTTTCTTACGATATAAGAAAAAGTCATTTGTACACTCATTCACTATGATCTCAAACGCTTCATCAATTATCACTTTCACTTGATCATCATCTGCTTCATTTCCAAGATTTTCTTTAACCATATCTTGATAAACATCAAAAAACATTTGGTAAGCCTCTGGTGTCCTTTCCGTTTTTTCAATATTTGAACCACCTGTAAAACGTAAAGATGAAGCTATCTTAGTTTTTAATTCATATTGAGCATTGTCAACGATCGTTTGAATTAACTCTTGTTCTTTACTTTGTTCGTTTGCTTGTTCCATGACTATCCCTCTGTCTTTCTTATTTCAACAATACTAGCATTGCTCAAATCCAATCGTTTGACTACTGATATAAGTGTTTTTCTATCGATGTTATTTATAATATTCATACTTTCAAAGATATCGATTTCATCAAACACACTTCTAAGATAAGCCACACCAATATCAGACACGTTATTGAATAAACGTATCGATTTTCCGAAATATCTTCTCTTTAACTGTATCAACAATTCATCTGATATCAATTCTTTTTTTAATTTTAATAATTGATCTACTACCATTTCCTTAAAGGAGAAGGGATCTTCTATTTCATTATAAAACAATAATAAAGCATAATCATCCGAAATATCAACGTCATAACCAAAATAATCAGTTATCTTCTTTTCATCTAACCAGTCTTGATATTTGTTGTTTAAACCAGTGAAGTATCCTTCTAAAAGTAATCTTAATCCCCATTCTGTTTTTATACGATCAATACTAGTTTCTTTTAAAACAGGCAATTTAAACGCTAGACAAACCTTTGTTTTATTAACGTCCATCTTGATACTGATAAAATCATTTACAACATTAATCGGTTCATTAAAATATGCACGCTTTGGTAAGAAATTATCTTTGAACGTTTTTTTGTTTTGATTCTTTTCAATGACATCAAAAATCAGCTCTGGTGATGTTGGAGTTACGATCGTTAATAACATATTCTTTGGAAAATAATTAAGCTCATATGCATTATTTAAATCATTAAGTGACATTCTTTTCACTGATTCTTCACTACCAACGATATCATATTTTAACGGAAACTGATGATAGAGAGCTTTTAGTGTTTCCATCAATAAACGATGATCAGGAATTTGTTTGTACATAAGTAATTCCTGCATGATTATCCCCTTTTCTTTTTCAATGCTTTTTTCATCAATATTCAAATTCTGTACAAAATCGATCAACATTGTCAATGGTGTAACTACATCTTGATTACTTGTTGTAAAATAATAGACAGTTTCATTATATGATGTGAATGCATTAACATTAGCTCCAATGTTTGAAAACATTCCCATTACATCTTTATCTTTATCTTCAAATAATTTATGTTCAAGAAAGTGAGCTGCTCCAGTAGGAACTTCATTCTCTAACTTATTAATGTATTGTTTGTAATCCAGCGAGCCAAAAGGCACAGCAAAAAAAGCACTTGAAGAATTATAATCAGGTTTATGGATCACATGAACTCTTAACCCATTAGTTAAAATCTTTTTGTAGATCGTTTCTTGATATTTATCATTATATATCTTCTGCATCTTTATCATCCTTACCTTTTAAAATAAACGTCGTATTTAATTTTAAAGTCTTGAAAACCTGATTAATATCAGACCTGTTAATAGTTTTGATCTTTTCAATGATATCTTCAGGTTTAGTTACAGATCCAATCAAATGATTCATAAACGAAAAGTTGATGTAAGCTTGTGGATTATCATTGATACTTTTATAACTGTTAATTAACATCTGTTTTGCTGAATGAAATAAGAAATCGCTAAATTTGTCATCTTCAATAGTCTTTATCTGTTCAACTATCAACTCTTGTGCCAATTCAGTATTCTCATAATTTATGCCTGTACTTATAAGCATAATACTATCAAAACTGATTAATGAAGAATAAATGCTATAACAAAGGCTTTTTTTCTCTCTAACTTCTGTAAATAATAGTGAATTTGGTAATTGACCAAGCATCGCTGTTGCAATCTTTAGTGACCAATACCTATCATCATCTATCGTAATTGACGTATTATAGATAAGTGTCAATATTGATTGTTCAATATTCCTTTCTATAATCCGTTTTTTACTAGTACCTATAGAAAATTGATAATGATAATTAAATCGATCAGTACTATTTAGATCGATCAAATATTTTTGACAAAGTTGTTCGGCTTGTTCGATCGTGATTTGTCCAACGATTCCAACATATATATGATCTTTTTTCAACATATTTAGATATTCATTTTTAACATCAGCAAGCTTTATCGTTTTGAGAAGATTAATATCACCTGATATATCAATACCCAAAGGATAGTCATCTCCAGCAAGAGCTAAAGCTTGTTTATTAGCGTATTCCTTTGGGTCGTCTTCATTTCTTAAAAGCTCATTATTAAGGGCCTGTTTTGCTTCATTAAAGACTTTTTCATCCAATAAAGGATTTAGTATGATCTCCTTGATAAAATCAAATTGTTCTTCAAGCAAATTAAAATCAGCAAAACGTTGATCAATAGTCCTTATACTGAATTTTATCATCGCTCCATATCCAAAACCATTACAGCTAATATTAAAACTAGCTCCATAGAGCTCATCCAAAGCTTTATTCATTTTTTGTTTAGTATCATATTTAAAACTACGATCTTGCATCATCAACGCTAACAAAGATCTTACAGTCGCATTTTTATGATCAATTTTTTGTATAAACCTAACTTCAAGCGTCAAATCTTTAAATTTATCAGTATTATGTACATACAGATCGATATTATTTAGAATTTTTCTATGTTCCATTAATCCTCCAAATCAATAAAATTCAATCATTCGCCATTACCAATATAAACATCACGTGGCTTACTACCCTGTGCTGGTCCTATCATTCCTCTTTGTTCTAAGACATCAATCAAGCGTGCCGCTCTATTATATCCTATGCCAAATTTACGTTGTAATAAAGAAGTTGAAGCTTTTTGAACTTCAGTTATATAATCTACCACCTCATCATATAAAGGATCAGTCGATATCGAGTTAGAAAAGCCATCTTGATCATTATCTAATTCATCCAACCTAATAAAAGCATCTTCAAATCTAGGTTTCATCTGTTTTGAAACGTACTCACTTATTTGATTAACTTCGTTATCTGTAACATAAACACCTTGTAGTCTTATGCTAGATGGCTCACCTATTGGCCAGTATAACATATCACCATTACCTAACAAGCGTTCAGCACCAACAGTATCGATAATAGTTCGAGAATCTATTCCGCTACTAACAGCAAATGCGATCCTGCTCGGTATATTTGCTTTAATTATACCTGTTATGACATCAGTACTAGGTCTTTGAGTAGCAACGATCAAATGGATACCTGCAGCTCTTGCAAGTTGAGTTATCCTTTGAATACTTTGCTCAACATCCTTTCCAACTGTAGACATAAGATCAGCCAACTCATCAATAATAACTACGATCCTTGGCATTGACTTTAGTTTTTCCTCTGGATGATTTGCAATATATTCATTATATGAGGATATATTTCTAACGCCAACCTTAGAGAAAACCTCATAACGATTCTCCATATAATCAACGATAACCTTAAGCGCTCGCGAAGCATCATTACTATCATTAATAACCGGACCAATCAAATGCGGAATATTATGATACTGAGTAAATTCAACTTTCTTAGGATCTATTAATAGTAATTTTACTTCATCAGGAGTTGTTCTTAATAACAAAGTACAGATAAGTCCGTTTACGCAAACAGATTTTCCACTCCCTGTCGCTCCAGCTATCAAAAGATGAGGCATTTTGTCCAAGTGACAATAAACAGGTTTGCCCATTAAATCTTTTCCTAAGATAAACATCAGTTTCTTATCTTTTAGATCATCAGGTATCGTTGTAATCAATTCATACATTCTAACCGGTATCATTTCCACATTTGGAATTTCAATGCCAACCGCATTTCTACCTGGAATTGGAGCTTCAATTCGAATATTCTTAGCTGCCAATTCCATTTTAAGATTATCCTGAATAGCAACGATTTTATTGATCTTAACATTAGTATCAGGTTTTATCTCAATCTTTGTTACTGAAGGTCCAACGATACTTCCAATCAATTCGGCATTTATACCAAATTCTCGCAATATTTCAAGCAATCGCTTGGCCTTTTGTTCAGCGGCTCGATTATTAACCACAGAACTTTTACGATTTGTGACATTTTCAAGCATTTGATAACTTGGTAAATTGTAATTAGACATTGTTGTATTTATGGCTGCAGAAGACGTTTTGACAACAGTCGTATTCAGTCCATCATTATTCTTACTTGTCTTAGGTTTGTCGATATCAATAAAAACAGATTTTTTTACTTTAGGTTCAGTTATAAAATCAAATGCTGATTTCTTTTGAAAATCATCGTTTGAATCAATCTTATGAATGTTTTTATGTTTAACTAATCCCTTTAACCACTTAAGATCTAGCATGAAGATCAAACTCATGATGCTCATTGCTCCAATGATAACGTAAGTGCCATCTTTATCAACAAGCAAGGAAGTTAATGAATAAAGCACTGCCCCTATTATCCCACCAAATGCTTCAACTTCGCTTTTAAAGATTTCAATAGATTGACTCAAGTATTGTGTCAACACATTAAAGCCCACTAACTCGTTAGCGCCCTTTATAGCTGAATACAATAAAAAAGCTAAATAGATCATAAATAATGACAACAAGCTTTTTTTATATTTAAATGGCTTTTCTTTAAAAAACAATATATAGACAGCGATAATGACCATTAAAGCGTAAATGATAAAATCATGTTGTCCAAAAACAAACCTTATTAGATTCGTTAAGAATATGCCAATCAAACCATATCGTTGAAAACCAATGATTGCAAGACTTATCAATATGATTGCAAAGATCGTAAGATATATTTGTTTTTCAAGCTTATTGTTTGGTGTATACTTTTTTTTGGACATAATGACCTCCAGTGTTATTCCGAAATATTAATTTCAACGATCGTTGGCAAGATCATTGGTCTTTTACCTGTTTCCTTTAAAAGATATCGAGTGATTCGCTCTTTTGCTTCCATTCGAACAGCCATATTTTCAAAGCGATTATCCGCCACAGCCTCTTTAATCGTATCTTCAAGAATATTTCCTACTTCTTTAACTATATAATCAGCGTCTTTTAGATAGATTAAGCCACGTGATTGAACATCAGGTCCGCCAATTACCTCTTTTGTATTGTAATTGATGACAATACCAACGATTATCGCTCCGTCCTTTGATAAAACATCACGATCTTTTAATACAAAGCTACTGATATCAGAATTATCATTACCATCGATCATCACATCAATAAGATCAATAAGATCAGATGTCGTCTTCAAAAAACCATTTTCAAACGTTGCTATCTGTCCATTATCCAAAACAATAATATGATCAGCGCGATAGCCCATATCCAAAGCAATATTAGCATTATCCACTAAATGTCGATACTCACCTTTTATCGGAATATAATACTTTGGCTTAAATAAATAAATCATCATTTTTAAATCTTCACTCGATGCATGGATAGAATAAACCTTTTTACTATCAAGTACTACAACCTTAACATCTTCTTTATAAAGCTCATTAACAGTGTTACTGGATTCAACTTCTAATGTATCTCCACTTGGCGAGCCAATGATAACTGTGTCATTTTTATCTAGAGTTACCTTACCATCCTCACCCATGGCTATCTTCATCATTATCTTAAATACATTTGGTCCATTACCTGTTACCAATATAATTACATCATCAAGATCATTACTAAATTTTTCTTTAGTTAAACTAATTTTTGGTGGAATCTTATAATAACCTAATTTTTCTACAATCTTTAGTAATTCTCTTAAGCCATCATCATAAATAAATAATCGCTTATGGTATTTGTTTGCCAATTCTAAAATCTCGATTATACGATAAAGATTCTGCTCATAGGCTGTTATTATAATGCGAGATCGTGCATTTTCAATATGATTTTCAACCAAATCCGTAATTCGATGATTTGGAGCTGTATATCCTTTATTATCAACACCGCTTGATTCACACATTAAAGCAAAAACGCCTTGTTTACCAATTTCTGATAACTCAGATACGTCACTAGCAAAAGTCTCAAGCTTAACATCAGAATCGATGATAAACTCTCCACAATATACAATATATCCATGACTTGTAGCAATAGCAAGCCCAAAACCGTCCATGATCGATGTTGTTATACCAAAAGTTTTGACTTGAGTATTACCAATCTTTAAAACATCAGATCTTTTTATCAGATTAATACTATATTTAGTAACACCAATCTTCTTCATTTCTAATCTAACTACTTCAGCAGTTAAAGGTGTTGTATAGATTGGAATATTTATTTGCTTGGTCAAATATGCCAAAGAACCAAGTACATCATCATGTGCATGGGTTATAAAAATAGCCCTGATTCTATCGCTATTTTTCTGTAGATAATTATAATCAGGAATGATCATCTCAACACCCAATTGTTCGTTTTCGGGATATTTTAAACCTGATTCTATTAATATTATGTCGTTATTGATTTCGACGACGTATAAGTTTTTCCCATCTTCGTCTAAACCACCTAACGCAAAAAGGCGGATTTTGTCCATCTTAACCTCCATTTTCTTTCTTTCATTATACAAGTTTTATCATTTGTATTCAATTAAAGCATTATATACGTTTACCGTTTAATGACCATGTTTTAGCATCAGTGATCAATACATCGATTATCGTTCCAATCTTAGCTTCATCAGCAATAAAATTGACTAATTTATTAGTCTGAGTATATCCGCTAAATACATTCTTATTCTTTTTACTTAATCCATCAACTAAGACTTTAACTGTTTTATTTAGATATGCTTCATTCTTTATTTTAGCATAATGATCAACTTTTTCATTTAATATGCTCAATCTTCTTTGTTTGTCTTGATAAGATACATTATCCTCCATTTGGGCTGCTGGAGTACCTTCTCTTGGTGAATAGATGAAGGTGTAAGCATTGTCAAACTGACAATAGTCATAAAGTTCTAAAGTATCATTAAATTGTTCTTCTGTCTCATTTGGAAAACCAACGATTATATCCGTAGAAAACGAACAATTTGGTATGACTTTCTTTAAACGATCATATATTTCTTTGTATCTTTCAATCGTATAACGTCTACCCATCAACTTTAAGATTTCATTATTGCCGGATTGTACTGGTAAATGTAAAAACGGCATTATGTTATCATACCTCGCCATGATATCAATTGTCTCATCAGTAAAGTCCCATGGATGACTTGTTGTAAATCGTATTCTTTCAATATTAGTCTGTGCAACAGCTTCCAATAATCTACTAAAACCATCTTGATAACCCAAATCTTTACCATAAGCATTAACATTTTGTCCAAGTAAAGTTATTTCTTTATATCCATTTTCTTTTAATTCACTTACTTCTTTAATTATATCACTTAGTAATCTTGACCTTTCTTTACCTCGTGTGTATGGAACGATACAATAAGTGCAAAATTTATTACAACCATAAATGATGTTAACCCAAGCTTTATGTTTGATAAAACGATCAGTAGGTATCCCTTCGATCACTTCACCCTCTTTAGAAAAAACTTCAATGACTCTTTCTTGTGTGATCATTACTTGATGTAATAATTGTGGTAATCGATAGATATTATGAGTACCAAATACAAGATCGATCTGAGGATATTTATCAATGATAAGGTCAATAACCGCTTCTTCTTGAGCCATACAACCACAAAGAGCGATGATTAATTCTGGTCTTTGATCTTTATACTGTTTCAAATATCCTATTTCTCCAAATACTTTATCTTCTGCATTTTTTCTAATTGCGCATGTATTCAATATGATCATATCAGCAGTTTTTTCATCATCGATCATCGTAAATCCCATTCTTTTTAAAATTCCAGCGATCGTTTCCGAGTCTCTCTCGTTTGCTTGACAACCATAAGTTCTTAAATAGCAGGTTTTACCAGATCCTAGATTAGCAATTTTTTCATCGACATAAAAAAGATCTCTTTGTATCTCAGTTTCATGTATTGATCTTTTTTTAGCATTTATTAATGAAGGTAATTTATTATCCATAACATTTTTTAAAAAACCAAGCTTATGCTTGGTTTATTGTGATATAGCTCCTACTGGACATGTAGCAACACATGCCCCGCAATCAATGCATGTATCCTCATTTACGAAAGCTTTACCATCATCTTCCATAACGATCGCTTCCACAGGGCAAACACCGACACAAGCTCCACAACCTATACATAAATCCTTATCTACTCTAGCTGGCATATCAATAATCCTCCTCTATAACGTGAACATTATACCAATCATAACTACCAGTTTCAACTAAAATCAGTACGGTCTTAACTGAATTCGTTTTATTGATCTAGCTTCACTACCTTCAATATCAATTATGACCGCACAAAATATGCCTAATCCATCGGCAACTTTATAATGCGTTTTATTCTTATGAATAAAACTATCAAAAACCTCATTAAGATCACGACCTAAAACACTGTCATAAGCCCCGCACATGCCAACATCCGATATAAAAGCACAATTTTCGATCAAGCGCTCATCTGCAGTTTGTACATGAGTATGAGTACCGATCACAGCAGTCAATTTACTTTTAAAATAATGAGCAAAAACGATCTTCTCACTTGTAACTTCACCATGAAAATCAACAATATTAATGATGTTCTTTAGTGAAACACTATTTAATGCTAAGAAAGGGTCCATTTCGACACGATCCATAAAAACTTTTCCCATTATATTGATCACAGCAATCTTTTGTCCATCAACCACAAAGTGTCTTACCCCACAACCTTGATCGTTTGGTAACAAATTGATCGGTCTAACCAACCTATGATCACTAATTATGTCAAAGATGGTATGTTTAGAATATGTATGATTTCCCATAGTTATCACATCAATGCCAAAAGATATAAGCTCATGGAAAATTTTGGGTGTCATCCCTTTTCCATGAGCTGCATTTTCGCCATTAGCGATCACAAAATCAATATGTTCTTCAGCTTTTAACTTAGGTAGCACTTTTTTAACGATATCTCTACCACTTTTGCCTACTATATCTCCAATAAATAAAACTCTAAGCATTTATTTTGCGGTCTCTTGAGCGCGAGTCTCTCTTATCACTGTTACTTTGATCTGTCCAGGATATGTCATCTCGTTTTCAATTTTCTCTTTTATTTCGCGCGCAACACGATAACACGCTAGATCATCTAATTTGTCGGGAATAGCCATAACTCTAATCTCACGTCCAGCTTGAATAGCATAAGTCTTATCTATACCTTCAAAACTATTAGCGATCTCTTCTAGTTTTTCAAGTCGATTAATATAATTTTCCATTGACTCAAAGCGCGCGCCAGGGCGAGCAGCACTTAAGGTATCAGCTGCACCAACTAGTACTGAAATGATCGATTTTGTTTCAACATCGCCATGATGTGATTCAATCGCATTTATGACCGTAGCATTTTCACCATGTTTCTTAGCTATCTTAGCTCCAAGTTCAACATGGCTTCCTTCAGCTTCAAAATCAATAGCCTTTCCAATATCATGTAATAGTCCTGCTCTTTTAGCTAAATTCTGATTTAGGCCTAACTCAGCAGCCATTATTCCTGATAAAGTAGCTACTTCAACACTATGCTGTAAGGCATTTTGCCCATAACTATAACGATATTTCAGTCTGCCCACTAGTCTAATGATCTCACGATCCATTTTTCCAAGTCCAAGATTAAATATCGTTTCTTCACCCGTTTTTCGGACAGTTTCTTCAAGTTCTTCAGTAACTTTCTTAACTACTTCTTCAATTCTTCCTGGATGAATACGTCCGTCTCTGATCAAATTTTCTAACGCTTGCTTCGCAATTTCTCGCCTTATAGGATCAAAACAAGAAACAGTTATTGTTTCCGGTGTATCATCAATGATCAAATCTACACCAGTAGCTTGTTCTATCGCTTTTATATTACGTCCTTCACGACCAATAATGCGTCCTTTCATCTCTTCACTAGGTAAAGCGACTACTGAAACCGTTCTTTCTTGCGTTTCTTCTTGTGCATAACGTTGAATTGCTAAACTTATGATATTACGAGCATTATCACTAGCTCTTGATCTAGCTTCCTCATCTTGTTCTTTAACATAAGCAGTAATCTCATTTTGAATTTTCTTTTCAACGCTTTCCATTAATTCTCTACGCGCATCATCAAAACTCATTGATGCAATTCTTTCAAGCTCAGACATTTGCTCAGCTTGCTTTTTACTCAATTCTTCTTCCATCTTTTCTAGTACACTAAATTTTTCGGTTAACTTTTTGTTCTTTTCTTCAAACTGTTTTTCTTTATTCGTTAAAACTTCGTCACGGAAATTCAAGGTGTCTTCTCGACGCGTCAATTTAGATTCAAGCTTTTGTGCTTCCTGTTTCTTTTCCTTTATTTCCTTCTCCGCTGCTAGTTTCATTTCATAAACTTGCATACGGGCATCTAGTGCGGCTTCACGTGTAATGTTTTCTGCCTTCTCGCTAGCTTCTTCTATTACTTGTTTAGCTTGTTCCTTAGCTTTATTTAACCCAGCTTTTGATATCAACATCATAATGATGATACCAACTGCCAAACCTACCATACCAGACAAGATGGGTATTAAATTATCCATAATAATACCTCCATGTCTTTATAGAGAATTTTTCACTCTCTTATATATTACCTAATTTTTATAAATTTCACAATTACTTTATATCATTTGCTAGTAAATCAATTTGTTCTAGTAAAAAAAACCGCTGATAAATCATCAACGGTTATATTATTCGGGCTTAACATACATTTTAGCACGAATCTGTTTAGCCAAATTTTCAGCTATCTCAGGATTGGCCGATAGATATGCTCTTGCAGCTTCTTTGCCTTGACCAATCTTTTCATCATTATATGAAAACCAAGCACCACTTTTTTGCAATAGATTATAATCAACAGCGAGATCGATTATCTCACCTAATTTTGAAATTCCTACTCCATACATGATCTCGATCTGAGCACTCTTAAATGGTGGAGCAACCTTGTTTTTTACAATTTTGACATTAGTCTTATTACCGATGATATCTGTACCATTTTTGATTGCCTCACCTCTTCTGATATCTATTCTAACCGAAGCATAAAAACGTAATGCCCTACCGCCACTGGTCGTTTCAGGATTGCCAAACATGATACCTACTTTTTCTCTTAGTTGATTGATAAAGATAGCCGTACATTGACTTCTATTCATGATACCAGCCAATTTACGCATTGCCTTTGACATTAGTCTTGCCTGTAATCCGATCGATGAATCAGACATTTCACCATCTAATTCAGCCTGAGGTACTAGGGCTGCAACAGAGTCAATGACAATTAAGTCAACGGCTCCACTTTCAATCAACATCTCAGCTATTGATAGTGCATCTTCACCACTATCTGGCTGCGATAATATGAGTTCATCAATATTCACTCCCAATGCTCGTGAATACATCGGGTCTATGGCATTTTCAACGTCAATAAATGCTGCTTTACCACCGTTTTTCTGTACTTCAGCAATCGCATGTAAAGCCAAAGTCGTCTTACCACTTGATTCTGGTCCATAAATCTCTATAATCCGACCACGCGGATAACCACCGACACCAAGGGCATAATCAATAGCTAAAGAGCCACTGCTGATCGCGTCCACATCAACATGAGCCCTTTCACCAAGTTTCATGATCGAACCTTTGCCAAACTCCTTCTCTATTTTTTTGATTGTTTCATCTAACAATGTATCGTTATTCTTCTGTGCCATTCTTGATCCTCCTCGATCATAACTATAATATTAAGTTTTATATATTTATCCTAGAATATCTTTTATTCTTTCAATCGTTAATTTAATTATATCATTTCTTATCTTAGTACGTGATCCACTTAACTCATCTTTATAAGCAAATACTTGTTTATCATAAATGATTGTAGTATAAACTAATCCAACCTTCTTATTTTCACTACCCGATGGGCCGGCATTACCAGTAAAGCTTAAAGCGATATCACTTTCAAAAATGTTTAAACAATTCAAGGCCATAGCTTCGCTGGTTTGAGAACTGATAGCCCCATATTCATTAATTATCTCTTCCTTGACTTTGCCAACATCAATTTTTGCTTGATTAGAATAAGTAACGATTCCACCCTTAAAAACCTTAGAAGCGTTTTTGACCTTAGTTAATTCTGAAGCAAATAATCCTCCAGTTAAGCTTTCCATAGAGCTTATCGTAAGCTGTCTTTCTCTTAAAAGCGCAATCAAATCTTTCATTACTTACTCTCAAGTAATACATCTTTTGCTTGGATAAAATAAGATAATCCACTCAAAATTGAAATAAAAGTAGCAAACCAAAATATAAAATCTGCAACAGCTAATCGATATAGTTCAAAAGGTAAATTATTTAATAATATGACAATGATCGCCACCATCTGCAAAACAGTCTTAAGCTTACCTAATGGTCCAGCAGCCATCACTTTTCCTTTTGCACTTACCATCATTCTTATAGCATCAACGATCGTATCACGCCATATCATAAGTAATACCCCAACAACTGGTACGATACCATTTACAGCTAACATGATAAACATCGTATTAACTAACAGCTTATCAGCTATAGGATCAATAAACTTTCCAAAAGATGTGATCATATTATACTTTCTTGCAATACTTCCATCTAAAAAATCGGTGAAACTAGCTATCGCAAATAAGATTAATACGATAATATTTTTTATTGGTAATATCACAAAGCCAATCGCGATATATCCCATATCAATACCAAACTGAGCGTACGGAAATATCATTATCAATACGATCATTGGAACAATAGTAATCCTTAATAACGACAATTTATTGGGAAGATTCATCTTATTCTCCTTTAAAGATAAAAGTCAATTTAAGACCAGTATTCCATTGGGCGATACTATCATTAAGATCAACTAGTTCATCATTCACATAGATTTGATTTCCGTTCATTCCACCAAGATTGATCAATACCTCCCCATCATTTTTAGCAGCATATAAAATTTCGATAAATGAGCCATCTTTATAGATCTTACTAGCAGGATTATCACTTACCACACCATCATAAGATATTTTTACCCAAGTATCTCTACCAAAAATAATCTTAATCGCAACCGTTTCATTATCTGCATAACCAGTAAGCTGAAAAGTTCGATCATCTAAGTTAGTAATCTTTATATCGGTCTCTTCAACCATTACCTCATCTTCTTCATCATTTTTCTCTTCATCAACAGGTTCAACGATGGGATCTGGATGAACAAATTCTGGTTCTTCTTTAAACCAATTGGGAAAAATATAGATAATAAAAACACTTATCAACGTTATAGCTAGTATTATTACGACAACAAAAAGTGATAAGATTGGTAGATCAAATTTCTTGTTTAATTTTGTTTTAATATCATGAAGTTCTGCTTTACGTTTAATCGATTTATCCATTTGTTCAATCGATTCAAGTTTTTTTAAGCGCTTTGTTTCATGAAATTCATCAATATGATGATCAAGTTCTGTTCGGATATCTTCAAAATCTATATTTAATGTATTGCAATAAAATCGAATATAATAGCGCAAATATGAAATATCATTACTGAAAAACGCAATGTCACCATTTTCGATAGCTTGTAAGCGATCAACAGCAATACGAGTCCGATAACTCATTTCATCTAAAGATACGCCTAATCCTTCGCGAGCTAAACGAAGTTTTTCTCCAACATCCTTCATTCTACACTACCTTTCTCAATGTATTATAACAAACTAGATAATCATTGTAAAACATTTAAAAAGTGCTCTATTAAAAGCAAAAAAAGGAATTTTCATTCCTTTTAATGACACTATGTAAGCCATGTTCTGTTCTTATTTTCATAAGTGGTAATCATTTATCTACACCAATGGTGTTTTGTGATCATTTCATTTGACGATCATCAAATTCCCCTACCAAATTTGGGTTTCTCGCTTGCGGGGTTTACCTCGTTCCACTCTATTAGTTTCCCAATAGACTACGTCACTGTGGCACTTTTATAGATCTTATCCGTAGTTTCCCTTAGGAGTTGATCAGCCGTCAGTTTTCACTGCCAAGATTTATCGTTTCATCTTGCACAAACACTACTATCATCGCAGATAGTGCGAGCATGGACTTTCCTCTACTTGATCAACAAGCAGCGATTACCCTAGTGTCATTACTCATCGATCGATCTTTTACTTATATCAAGCAACGATTCTAATCGAGATAGTCTTTTTAGGATATCCGAAGCATTTGCCGGAGTAGATTCCTCTTTGAATTTTACTTTGGCTTCAAGTTCAATGATATATGATTTCAGTGCTGCATTATTTTGCTTAAGTAAGGACATCTCATTCTCATATGTTATCATCAATTCATCAAATATCTTATAGTCTTTAATAATGTCATCAAGAAAACTATCTACTTCTTCTGCGGCATAACCTTTAAATTCTACTGCAAACGCTTTATCATAAATTGATCTTACGCTATGAGTTAGTTTTTCTTTCATGATCATCACCCATGATATTGTCGCAAATATCCAGATAAATTGCAAGTTTTATAATTTACTTTATTAATTATTAAGACCATCTTAAGATTATTATCATAGTAGGCATTTTATCTTGCTTTATTGTACTTTATCTTAAATATTGTATATAATGATACGGGTGATATCGATGGTCAATTATCCTACACCAAAAATCAATTCAGGTGTGAGTAATAACACTAAATCTATCAAAACACAACACGGTAAACGTGGTATGTGTTTAGAAGATGATCTAAATGTGACTAACAAATATTACCTCGATACATCTAAAGCCGTTATCCATAAAAAGCCGACTCCGATCCAGATCGTTAAAGTCGACTATGTAACTCGTAGTACTGCAAAAATAACAGAAGCATATTTTCGTAAACCTAGTACTACTGATTATAATGGTGTATATCGACAAAAAGCGATTGATTTTGAAGCCAAAGAAACTGCATCAATGAATTCATTTCCGCTCAAATCGATTCATAAACACCAATTAGATCATCTTGAAAATGTCATAAAGCATGGCTGTCTTGCTTTTGTGATAATTAGATTTACGGCTTATGATCAAACTTTTTTGGTTAAGGCAAAAGATGTGATTGAGTTGTCTAAAGGATCAAAAAGATCTATACCTTATAAGTGGTTCTTACGATTCGCATATCTTATCCCTTTTGGCCTAACGCCACCTGTTGATTATCTTAAGATAATTGACGATCTCTATTTTTAAAGGAGAACTAAATGAAAAAAATTGATTTGAAGAATATATTTAACAAAGATAAAAAAAATTTACCAAAGAAAAAATTTAGTCTAAAAAAGTTGTTTTTAAATATTATCATCACTATACTAGCTATCGGATTGATCGGTGGTATTGGTTCTTTGATCTATTTAAAGATTACAATCGATAAAGCCCCTGAATTTAATATCAGTGACTTTGAGAATGTCGAATCCACAAGAATATTTGATGCCGAAGGAAATCTAATCGCTGATGTTGGACTTGTAAGTCGGGAAAACGTTAGTTATGAAGATATGCCACAGTCGTTAATCGATGCTTTTATAGCAATTGAGGATTCTCGTTTCTTTGAACATAATGGTTTTGATTTACCGCGTTTCGCTAAATCACTCATTGAAAACATAAAGACTTTAAGTTTCTCCCAAGGAGCATCAACTCTTTCAATGCAATTGATCAGATCAATTTATTTCACGGATGATGCTACCCAAACAAGTCGAGTAAAATCTATTGAATATAAGATTCAACAAATTTATCTAGCAATAAAAGCCGAAGAAGAATTAAGTAAAAAACGCATATTTGAGCTTTATGTCAATCGAATAAATTTTGGTGCTGCTACAACACGTGGAATCAAAGGTGCTGCTCAATATTATTTTGGTAAAGAAGTTAGTGAATTAACTTTAAGCGAATCTGCTTACCTAGCAGGAGTCATTAACGCCCCAAACTATTTCAATGCCTATAAAAACCTTGATGTCGCAACCGAGCGACGCAACACAGTATTATTAATGATGTTAAAACATGGTTATATAAGCGAAAGCGAATACGAACTTACCAAAAATATCAAATTAGAAGATCAACTAGTAGGTGTTAATATCGTCGGTGATAAATATATGTCATATATCAATACTGTTGTCGATGAAGTTATCGAATTGACAGGCAAAGATCCTTATACGACCAAGATGAATATCTATACTTACATGGACCGAGAAACACAGGATATGATCGAAGCCATCCAAGATGGTGAGACGATCGTCGAGTGGCCAGATGATCTAATGCAAGTCGCTATCGTTTCTATGGATAATCGAACTGGTGCCATCGTTGGCATCGGTGGTGGTCGAAGTGACATAGTTGCTAAAGGATTTAATCGAGCAACCGATATGCTAAAACAACCGGGTTCAGCGGTTAAACCCTTTCTATCATATGCTTTAGCCTTTGAATATCTAGGTTGGGCAACTACCCATCCCCTTGAAGATAAACCTGTAACCTATCGTGGAACAGGTATACAATTAAAGAATTTTGATGGAACATATAAAGGGCAAGTCCTTTTAGATTATGCAGTCGGAGTATCATTAAATATTCCTGCCTATTTAACTTTAGAAAAAGTAGTAGATACTATTGGTACTAAGAAAATTGTTGAATATTTAAACTCACTTGGATTTGATCAAGTTACTACCGATAATTTTGATTTAGGTTATGCAATCGGTGGTTCAACATTTGAGGTATCAGTAGATCAAATGGCTGCAGCACACAGTGCTATGATCAACGGTGGTAATTATGTGACCCCTCACACGGTAAGTCGTATTGAATTTAGTGATGGATCTGATCCATATACGCCAAATTATGCATCAGTTAGTGTTCTATCAGCTGAAGCCGCTTATCTAGCAACTGATATAATGGAACAAAATGTTAGCGTCAATTATGGTAATTATATGCAAATACTAAAAAGAAGTTATGAAGTATATGCCAAAACAGGAACTACTAACTATGATGACAGTTTCGTGAATTTTGGAATACCAAATGGTGCAGCTAAAGATAAGTGGATGATCGCTTCTAGTAGTAAATATACAACAGCCGTGTGGATTGGTTATGACGCCGCTGTCGATGGTAAAGGTACATATATAAGTGGAAGTAAGAGTGCATTAAATATCCCAGGAAAGATAAATAGCCTTTTACTTGATACTTTAAATCGTGAGAAACCTTCTAATGTTAAAAGACCTCAAAACATCGTTGATATAACGCATGTAAAAGGTGTATACCCCTACGCTACGCCAATTGATGGAATGAATCCTGAACTGATAGTTACTGGACTCATTAATCGTAAAAACTTGAATTTAGTACCTTTAACTATTCCAAACTTAAGTGCTTTATCTACATTTACGGCAACCTTAAAAGATGTTCAAGATGGAAAAGCTATCATAACCTTAAATTGGGCAAGTTATCCTGATCCTTCACAATTGAGTTTAAGCGATAATGTTTTGGATATAAGTACCGATATCTATGATCCAAAAACAGGAAAGACTACCCATGTTGCAGCAAACGGAACGAAACTATACGACCCAACTTGGGTATTCGGCATTGTCCAATATAAGGCAAGCATCAATGGTAATGAAGTTGTTGCCACTTCTAATTCACAACAAGAGATTACCGTAGACCTTGATG
Organism: Erysipelotrichaceae bacterium; assembly: GCA_028686295.1. GTDB lineage: Bacteria > Bacillota_I > Bacilli_A > Erysipelotrichales > Erysipelotrichaceae > JAQUCI01. Next base: position 23,670 of record JAQUCI010000001.1, read on the forward strand.
CAAGTGGTACTATTGAAGCCTGTGGTTATTATGCTTATCAGTCTGGTTCTGGTAAAAGTAATGAGATATGTCAAACGGTTGGTTTAGATATTGATATACCTGAAGCTTCTGATCTTGATACAATTGAAGAAGTTAATGATTTCATGGAAACATATGGTATTGATAATAGTAGTTGGACTTTTGTGATCGACGATACTGCAATCATGTCCATAGATAATGTTTTAAGCCAATATGGCAGTGTTACTTCATTTAAAACAAGTTCTGATGAAGATATTCGTGGTACTACTCTTGCTTTATCAGACCTACTTGCGACAACCGTAACGATTAAATACAAAGGTTTAGTGAACCTTCCTAATTTTACTTCAAAGAACGATGTTCCTACGATAACTGCAAAGCTAGGAGTTGAAGATGGCATGTGGCAATTGATAGCGGGTGGCAATAGCCTAGATACCCTTAATCGAATTTTGTCATTTAACCCATCTGATCCTAGAAATACGGTAATTAGTGTAGCAAGTCTTAGAAATACCGCTTATCAAATAACTTATTTCGATCCAATATTGGATTTGACGGATACAACTACTGTCGCTGATGTTTTGAGTTACACGACAAAATACGGAATTACAATCACCAATAGCGCTGAACTGACTGACACGACAAAATTAGTTGCTAATATTACTATGGGCACTACTACATTTGATTCAGTAAACGATCCAAGATATTCACTTATAACCAGTGATATAACTGTAAATGTCGTTAATCCATAATTAAAAGGATGCTCAATCAAGAGCATCTTTTTTACATATTGATGTAAATGGACAACTTTCACATTTTGGCTTTTTCGCATGGCAGTGATAGCGACCAAAAAAGATTAATAAATGGTGTAAACTATGCCACTTTCCTTTATCAAATCTTTCCATTAGATTTCTTTCAACAGTGATCAATGAGGCATTTTTTTCGGCATACCCCAATCTTAAAGCCACGCGATAAACATGTGTATCAACAGCTATCGTGGCTTCATTGAAACATTCAGAACGAATCACATTTGCACTTTTGCGTCCAATACCAGGTAAAGACATCAAAACTTCTTGATCATTAATGATCTTACCATCAAATTTTGATGCTACAATCTTTGCCATAGCAATCAAATTTTTTGCTTTATTGTGATACAACCCTATTGTTTTTATGATACTTTTTAAATTATCTATATCTGCACTTGCTAATGCAAAGACATTAGGATACTGATCAAAGAGGTTGATCGTTACCTTATTTACTGCAATATCAGTTGTTTGTGCAGATAGCATCACAGCGACAGTTAATTGATATGGATCCTTATAATTCAATTCACATTGAGCGTTCGGAAACATTTCTTGTAGCTTATTAAAAATTTGATCATCATTCATTTTCAATGCTCTTTTTATTCTTAAGGACATTATGAATATAGTTTAAATTCTTTTTTTGATAAATGATCGCTTCTCTTAACGCCTCAATGATCATTTGTTGATCATATGTATGTAGCCAATCATTTATCCTTCTTATATCGCTCTCACTTAACACCTTTCCTAGCTCACTCTCAAACAACTCATAGATTGAAGATGAATCAATCTGTGGAGCATTGTTATCTTCAAATAACCCATCCAAAGTAAAAATAACATGTTTGTTAACAACTTTAATATCAAGATATCCCTTAGTTCTAAGACTATTAATCATGTCATCGATAACATCTACTTTTTGATTTGTCTTATCACATAAGATATTCAAAGATAACTCCATATTGTGTTCATTATGGTGGTCAATCATCATTAATAAGGCTACCTCATTTAAATCTAAATTTAAAAAAGACATGTTTTCCAGCAACCATATTTTTTTATCAAACCATGATTTATTCCAGTATTTTTCCATATTTAACTCCTTTGATAATTCCTCATTAGTGACATATCATCATAATTGATAATTAATTCAAACTTATCATCTTCAAGAACATAAACCGGAGTATCATGATAATAGCCTAATTTCACTGATGGATCATTTAGGTCATAACTTATCACATATATACTTAATAGTTGCTCAAGATCAAGTGTATCAATTGCTCTAACAGCCATCAGGTTTCCTACTTTATCAAAATAAACATATTCATCATCACATAACGCTACATAGTAGATTTTATCATCTGCAAATCGTGATATCAGATTACATCCAGACTTTTGGCTTTTTTCTTCCATTATATCAATCACCTGTTGATCAAACACTTTATCAAGTAAAGTTGGTGTTCCAAAAAAGTAACTAATATTAAATACAATGATAAATATCAAAGTTAACAATAATAATAACGTGATAAATATTTTTAAAACAATTTTATTCATAAACACCCGTTTCCTGTTTTGATTATAACAAATTTGCATTAAGAAGTGAAAGATGATAAAGTTTTTCTGTATTGATTTGGAGGCTACATGAACAAACAGTTAACAAGGATCATTTTTACTGTAATATTCACAATTTGCTTCGGTATCGCTGCTTACTTTTACTTTCAACCAAAACAAGCAGCACTAGTTGCAGATAACATGATTAATCTTAAAAATAACAAATTAACATATTTAAATATTAACGAACACATCTTAGCAGACGAACAGATACATTATCTATGGCTTTGTGATATAAACGATAATGATTGCATCTATGTCAGAGATTATGTCATAAAGCCACTAGTTAAAGAACTAAACGTTAATGAGATTAACGATATTGAATATGTTGATTTTTATGAAGCACCAACTTCTAAGCATTATATGTATAACACTTGGGGTGTTGACAACTATCCTGCCTTTATAGCAGCACAAAATATCGATGGTAAGATCAGTGTTTTAAATAGTTTAGCTTGGGATAAGGACAACCCCTTTGATCAACAAGACTTAAAAACTTGGATGTACGATAATGGCATATGGAATGGCGTTTATCAGGTAGAAGAAAAAATAGCACCGGCAATAAATAATTAGCCGGTGTTCATTTTTTATTGACATCATCATATCCCGATAACCGGTTGATCATTAAGGACAAAAAATATAAAAATGTTAATAATATCAATGACAATACTAAATACCAAGGTTTAGTAAAAGCATTGATAAATGATGAACCAAAAAGCGCCAAACCCAAAACCATTAACGCTTTACCAAATACGATCGTAATCATAAATTGCTTACGATCAAACCCAGCCAAGCCAAAACTAATATTGATTAAGAAACTAGGAGTAAATGGGAAAATAACTAACAAGAATAATAAAACGATATTTTGCTTATTGACCCAACTCAGTAAGCGATCGATATTTCTTAACTTGATTATCTTAATTAACCAATTTTTATTTCTTAGATAACTAAAAAAACTAAAGACAACGATCGCACCTAAAACACTGCCAAACCATGAAAATATAAAACCATAAACAAAACCATGACTTGCAACGTTAAAAGCAACGATTGCAACAAGTGGCAACATCGGAAAAAAGGCCTCAACAAACGCTAATAAGATGGGTGGTAGAGGTCCAAAAGCGGCAAATTTTTCGAATAACTCTAACCAAAAATGATAATCAATAAATGTTTGATATAATGACTTAAAGAATTCAATCATTAAAAAGTGCCTCAATGACAATACGAGTGTATTTAGCAGCTACATTACTAGCCTTTATTATCAACTGCTCATATGTTTCTTCACTTTTATCATTATCGACGATGTCACTTATCGTTCTAATGATGAGAAAGGGTATATTTAAAAACGAGCAGATTTGAGCAATAGCACCGGCTTCCATATCAACACACAAAGCTTCTTTATATGTATCCTTGATATTTTCAATTTGATTTGACTGATAAACAAATTGATCACCTGTCACCATTGGGCCAAAAACAACTTTTTGCTCATTTAATAAACGTTTTTTTAATTTATCAAGCAAGATATTTGAGACCTCGAATGTATAGCGTGGATTAGCGAATCCCTTCATCTCATTAAAAGCTGTAAGATCAAAATCCCATTGTGCGACCTTATCGGCTATTACAACATTTTCTAATGAAACCTCTTTATGTAAGCTCCCCGCAATGCCCACATTGATCACGATATCTGCTTTAAAATATGTGATTAAAATTGTCGTAGCCATTGCTGCCTGTACTTTACCAACACCACTCTTGCAGACTATGATGTTCTGATCATTTAATATTCCTTTATAAATATGTATTTTATTATAGATTTCCTTTTCGGGATTATCTATCAAACTCAAGATTGCTTCAAGTTCTTCATCCATTGCAGTAATCATTCCGATTAGCTTCATCTTTTTTGTGCTATCAAATACCATTTTTCTCCCTCATGTTCTTCTGGTTGATCAAAATCAGTAAATACTCTAACAACAAAACCGGTATTATCTAATATCTTTACAATATCATCTTTAGCAAAGATGTTCTGTATATGATATTCATTCAACGTTTTATCATCAAAGTAAAATGTTAGTGTATGTAATAGTTTGTTTTCATCACTTATTATCGTCCATTGATACGCAAGATCATCAATAATCCCCTCTTCAATATATTCCTCTTGGAATTTATCTAGTCGTAATATGTGATGCATATCAAATATAAATACCCCATTACTATTAAGGTGGTCATATACTCGTTTTACAACAGATTTTACCTCGTTAAGATCATTTAAATAATTAATGCTATCATTCATGCATACTATCGTTGAATAAGTCTTATCCAGTCTGAATTCCCGCATGTCTGCCTCAAAAATCTCAATATCGGTTGGCAATTTTTCTTTTGCTTTTAGGATCATATCCTTTGAAAGATCAAAAGCTGTTACCTTAAAACCTCGTTCAAAAAGTGATCTTGTAATCGCACCTGTACCACAAGCCATTTCTAGAATATCCAAATCATGACTATACTTTTTGATAAACAAAACAAGTTCGTCAACATAGTCTTGATCTATCACCAATTTATCATAAAAATCAGCTAATATTTCATAAGATTTCATTAAGTTCTACCTCAGGCATATCTCCCCAAAGTTTTTCAAGATTATAGAAGTAGCGCTGTGATTGTAAAAAGACATGGATAATAACATCATATGCGTCTATAAGTATCCATCCGCTATCTTCTTCACCCTCAATAGCTCTGATCGAATAGTCTGCTTCTTCACATTTTTGTATAACATTGTCAACAATAGCGTTGATCATTTTTATATTATTTGCATGACAGATTACAAAATAATCTGTTAGTGGATTAATATTTCTTAGATCAATTATCCTAATATCTTCTCCCTTTTTATCATCAATCGCTTTTACGATTATATTTACTTGCTTACTCATTAATTTCCTCCATTAATATACTTGTATTGTTCAGTTTTGATCATATTGAATGCTTTATCGATGTTTTTAAAACACTTCTTTTTAAGGGTCGCATTATCAAAACCGCGATTATCTTCAATCTTATCGCTACAATAAACGATTTTACTTAGTAATCCATCATGAGTCCCATTAACATGATTACCGATTGCCTTTATTATGTCATTATCAGTGATCATAAAATCTTGTTTAGCTTTGATCATTGCTGTATATTGATGCCATGTTTTGGCATTAGTATCTAATTTGTCTTTAAAATATATTCTCATTAATCGCTCTTGTTCATCTTTCGTCAATTCTTTAGTTAGATCATGCAATAAACCGGCAAGATAAGCTTTATTGGCATCGATTCGATAATGGCTAGCTAATTCCTTACATAAGGTTGCAGTAGACAAAACATGCTCATATCTTTTCTTAGTCAATACTTCACTTAATATTTCTTCAATATATAAACAGTTATCATGACAATATCTAACTACTGCTTTATTTAATTCATTAAATGTTCCATTAGTTATACCTAAACTCTCAAAATCCAACTTGACATATTCAAAATTCTTATCATATCTTTTGAATATCTTTAATCTTCGATAATGATTTATTGCTAATTTAACTAAATGATATTGATGTCTATAATGATCATTTGGTTCTATGACGAATTCAATATGATCAAAATTATGCTTTTTTAAAGCTAAAAGCGCTTGCTTAATATCAATATTGGTTATAGGATCAAAAGCCCCGTAAAACAAGCCTATTCGCTTCATCGTGGCAATTTAAGCTTATTATCAGAACTCTTCTTATATAAAATGATCGTTCTACCAATTATCTGAACGATCTCACTTTGTGTAGCAGAAGATATTTCGATCGCAACTTCATTAGCTGATATAGGACAACTCTTTAAAAGATTGAACTTGACAAGTTCATTAGCCTTTAAGCCATCACTTATACCTTGAATCAAATTATCACTAACTGCCTCTTTTCCCACTTGAAACACAGATCTTTCTTGATTACCCAAAGCACGTAAATAAGCTTTTTGTTTATTACTTAACATTTAGATCATCGCCTTTCTTGTAATAATCTCTATTTTCTCTGAACCACTAATATTTATCTCTTTAAGTTTACCACTGATGCAAAACCAACCAAGACCATAGATAACTACATCAAATTTCTTTCCCAATATCGGTAATTTACGTACAGTCTTTTCATATTCAGCATTTAATGTCGGTTTTAATAGCTTACCATGTTGTTTTTGCCACAACTCATCAGCATTGCTCGTCTTGCTACGATGAATCAATAAGTTTTCACTAAAATAACAAACACAACTCACTTTATCACACTCAAGAAGATCAATTCTTATTATACCACCAAGCGAAATTGTCTGATCATCTTGTAACTGATAGATGATAGGTTTGATTCTTTTATTAGGTACTACCATCTTTAAATCTTTATCATTTATCAAGATCTGTAGATTATTATTACGATTAAAGCCAGGCGTATCATAAAGATAGTAGTCATTTATTGGTATCTTCATGTAATCTAAAGTTGTGCCAGGGTAGCGACTGATAGTAATCTTCTCAATATTAAAGACATTCTTTAGTATTGTAGATTTTCCAGCATTAGTGTTGCCCACGATAACTACATCACGATCATTTCGATATTTTTTGATCGCTTTTAAGATTTCTTCCTTACCGTCCATTGCGTGCTTACCGACAACCACAATACCTTTCAGTTTGATATTATTCTCTTTAACTCTCGCCAAAAGATAATTGCCAAGTTTGATATTACTTAAACTTTTTGGTAATAAATCTCTTTTAGTTGCGATCATGATTATATCTTTATCTGGTAAGAATCGATTTATTGACTCCTGTAAAGCCGACTCAAGATCAAAAAGATCAACCACCCACAATATCAAAGCATTCATTTGGTTGGCTTTAGTTAGGATATTAGAACTATTCAAAGACGTTTTAGCTGAATATAACAAATCTCCATAATTAATTAACCTATAACAACGTTGACAATAAAAGCTATCGATCTTCGGTGAATATCCTTCAGCATTTGGATCATCATTTTGAATGGTCACTCCACACCCTTTACACTTGCTCATCAAATACGCCTCTTTTCAAATAACCTTTTCTTTCTAAAAGCTGATAAACATATCGTTCAATTAAACGATTAATTTTTGTATAATTAATATCTCTTGTTACTAATGGTTTGGCTAAGATTGTTAGCAAACCAATCCGTTTCGAACCTAAGACATCAGTCAGTAACTGATCTCCTAATGTTGCAACTTCACCTTTATAAATTTGGAAATCATTTAGTACTTTTCTATATGTTATCTTTAATGGTTTTTTAGCAGAAGGATAATAACTAACATTAAGCCCCTTAGCAAACTCTTTAACACGAAAAGCTTTATTATTTGATATTAACACAGGAATAATATCATTTTTTTTCAAATCCTCAATAAAAGCAAAAACCCCATCATCAGGGTAATGTTGATCAAAAGGAACAAGTGTATTATCAATATCACATATTAACATCTTGATCCCCTTATTCCTTAAATAATCAATTTTTAAATCTTTATAATCCTTTATATACAAGTCTGGTAAGAATAATTTAAGCATAAATCCCCCTAAGTTGATTATAACAAAGTTTAAAGTTCGATTAAACTATTACTATTTAGTATCACTTTATGATTTACGCTTCATAAGATAACAATATATATAGATACCACACAAAACACCCAAGCTATCGATCAACACATCAGTTAATTGACCACTTCTGCCTATTACATAAATTTGATGAAATTCATCACTAGCAGCATACATGATGCCCAAAATTATAGACATTAACTTAGCATGATCAAATCTAATATCAGATACAAAGAAGGCGTTAATAATTAATATTCCTAATACAAGATAAACAAAAAAATGTGCTTGTTTGCGAATGATAAAATTTAATGTGTTATAAAGCGATCCAAAATCAGCTTTCGCTATATTGAATATATGAAATAATTGGTCGATAATCCCAGTGCTTAATTGATTAGAAGCTGTTGCTGGTTGATCAGAAAACCAATATATGATTGCCATCCAAAATATGACACTTGACCATGATAGAATTGTTACCATCTTTAAATGTGTTTTATTCATCTATTTACCCTTTTTAACTACTCACTGTATTATAACAATAGTTATTATCATCAGCAAACAACATTATAAATTTTTTTCAATATATTATTGACAAATCATTAAGTGTTTTATATAATGCGATAGTGTTTAGTAAAAGTAAACACAAAGTTTTATATAAGAAACAGAAGGAGAAGAAATGAAAAGATTTTTTGTTGTTTTAATTGTTGCCATTTTGGCATTAACAGGCTGTAGTAAAGCAGTTAATGCTCCACTTGAAAATACAAGTGAAAAGATTAAGAACCCTGCTTTAACCTTGGTTGATTATGATGAATACGGTGGTGCAGATTCTTATGGTAATACTGGCGATCACGCTGATAGTATTTATTATGTAAATCCTGATTTTTACAATATGGTAAGTACCGATACATTAACTATCATATCTAATTTCAAGACCGCTCAGCAGACAACGGAATGGTCTTGTGGAAATGTAGCAACTTTGTTGGTATTAACTCACTTTAATGTTGAGGCTGATGAAATGGATATTGCAATAGCAATGGGGGCTTCAGTTGATGATGACGTTGAAGGAGCACTACCAGGTAGCGCAAATAACTATCATGAGTATGGCACAACTGTCATTGACATCACTAATTATTTCACTGATAATCCTGATTTCAGGATTGTTGAAACATCATATGTTGAAAGTTATCTTGAATCTGATCTATTAAGCGCCGATGATGGTGTTAGCTCTAATGATCAAGGTAATTTGAGAAAAACGTTTTCTGCAATGTCATTATATACAAGTGATAATGATGATCTAAGTGAAAACTGGATCAGTGATGCAAAAGACAGTTATTTTGTGAAATGGTTAACTGGTCATTTAAATGCTAATCGCCCAATCATGGTTGAATGGGGTGATTGGGATGGTCATTGGCAAGTTATCATCGGTTATGATTCAATGGGTACACCTAGCCTTGGTGATGACATATTGATCTTCGCTGATCCTTATGACACATCAGATCATTGGCAAGACGGTTATTATTACTATCCTCTTGAAAGATGGTTCTATATGTGGGCAGATCGCAACGTAGCACCAAAACCTTACCAATTACAACCATACATTATCGTTGAACCAATCGTTCAATAAATCAAATAAACAAAAAGGTAGCTATCGATCAGTTAGCTACCTTTTGTATCTAGCGATTTGATTATTTCGCAATGTCTAAAGTAATACCAGCTTCTTTGAATTGCTTTTTAATTTTATCACTCACTTTATCATCCGTAACGATACGATCTACTAATCGCGTCTCACATATCTTCTTAAGACATTTCACACCCATTTTAGTAGAATCACCTACGACTACGATAGTATCACTTTGTTTGATCATTTCTTGTTTGACAAAATGTTCAGTATTGTATTCAGTCGTGATCAATTCGGTATCAATACCATCTGGTGACAAAAAGAATACGTCACTATGAAATTGCTTTAAAGCTTCAACCGTTAGATCATCATGAAAACTATCATTTTCTCGATTATACTTACCACCAGCTAAATGAACTTGAACCAAATTAGATTTTATCAAAAAATTCAGTGATGATAATGAGTTAGTCACAACTGTGCATTTACGTTTCTTCTGTACGATCTGTTCTGCTATCATACGACAAGTACTTCCTGAATCAAGCGTTATCAACATACCGTCTTTGATAACATTATCAACTACATATTTAGCTATCTTTTCCTTTTCGTCAGTTGATAAAGAGCTTCTTCTTGCGTAAACTGTGTCATACATTGTACCCAATATAGCAATCGCTCCACCTTTAACTCTTCTTAATTTGCCATTTTTTTCTAAATAAGTTAAATCATTACGAATAGTAGCTTCTGAAACATTAAGGTCATTACAAAAATCTTCAATTGAATAGAAATTATTGATGATCAATAATTCTCTGATTGCATTATGCCTGATTTCAGCCTTTCCTGAGACATCCATATTATATTTCCTCCATACACTTGTTAACAATATTATATAGTTTTTAATAATTTTAATCAATATAAAAATAATTTCCACTAATAATACATCATTGATAGGCCCTCTACTATCTCAAAACCTAATCTTATTGTGGATGACTTTGCCTATGATCTTAACTCTTTCATCATTTATCATATCTTCATCAATTATGATCTGTTGATAATCATCATTAGCAGGAGATAAGATTAATTTACCATTTCTATAATTAATATACTTTACTGTAGCCTCATTATCTATCATCACAACACCAATGTCATTATTATCAAGATAATCCTGCTTATGAACATATATCCTATCACCCGGCATTATTCGCGCATCTTTCATTGAATCACCAATAACTTCAAGATAAAAATATTCATCACTTACCTTCTCATTATTTACATCCTCATAATCAAGGACATTTTGTTCGGCAAATAATGGTTTACCACCACGAACAGTACCTAATACAGGTATTTTATCAATTTTCTTACTAAGATCTGTATGCATTAGATCATTGATCTTCACTAAATAGCGATCAGCTAATTTTTCTAAGATATCATATGGTGGAGTTGAAGTACCATCTTCCCATTTTTGGATAGTAGTAAATGACTTATATCCTAAAGCATCAGCCAATTCTTGTTGTGAAAGTCCAATCTTTCTTCTAAGATATCTAATATTTTTTTTGAACATTTTATCACCAATCTCATAATATCATGGCTATATATCATATACAATCACTTACTTTATTTTTTTTCAAGTAATGACTTGCAACATGAATTATATTCAAGTATCATAATATTGGGTGAAACATATGGATAGAAGAATATTACACTGTGATCTTAATGGATTTTATGCCTCAGTTGAGTGTTTGCACAATCCAAAGATTAGAAATTTTCCTGTTGTCGTAGGTGGAGACGTTGACAAAAGGCATGGTATTATCTTAGCTAAGAATCAAATTGCCAAACGTTATGATATTAAAACTGGTGAAGCTTTATGGCAAGCAAAAGCTAAATGTCCTGATTTAATAATCATTCCACCTCATTTTGAACTATATTTGCGTTTTTCTGCTTTAGTTAGAAACATCTTTACTGACTATAGTGATCTTATCGAACCCTTTGGTATAGATGAAGCTTGGATTGATGTCACTCACTCTGACTTTAAGGGTAATGGTAAAGAAATAGCCGATGAAATAAGAGAACGTATTAAAAAAGAAATTGGTATCACAGCCTCCGTTGGGGTTAGCTATAATAAAATTTATGCCAAACTAGGTTCTGATATTAAAAAACCTGATGCGACGACCGTCATTACTAAAGAAAACAAAAAAGATATCGTATATCCTTTAAAGGCTTCTGATCTTCTTTATGTTGGTAAAGCTACATATAAGAAATTAAATCAACTAAACATCTTTACAATTGGTGATATCGCCAATGCCGACATTAAATTTTTGAAGAAACATTTAGGTAAACATGGCGAATATTTATGGATATTCGCCAATGGTTTAGAAAATACCCCTGTAAGCCCATATGGGGCTGATAGTGGGATAAAATCTATTGGAAACAGCACAACTACCCCAAGAGATCTAAATAACATGGATGATGTCAAGATCGTTGCCTATGTATTAGCAGAAAGTGTTGGTGCCAGATTACGTGAACAAGGGTTAAAAGGCAGAGTAATATCCGTTAATATCCGAGATACTAACCTAAATAGTTTTACAAGACAAAAAAAACTTATGTACGATACTGACTGCGATCAAGAAATCGCTGACAATGCCCTTGAATTATTCAAAACAAACACAAAAGGTGTTTTCCCAATACGTAGCATCGGAATAAGCATTAGTGATCTTACTCAAGAGAACGCTACTCGGCAGCTATCAATATTTGTCGATCATGAAGAAATTGAAAAAGAAAGAATGATCGATAGGACTGTTGATATGATTAGAGATCGTTATGGATTTAATGCTATTAAAAGAGGAATAATGCTCACTGATACCTCTTTAAGTGGCTTTAATCCCAAAGGTGATCATAAAATTTTCCCAGTTAGCTACTTTTAGGAGTATAATAGAGGTATAACATGACCAATAAGATATATGTAGACGTAGTGACTATCCATTATAAAAGTGGATCAATTAAGCCTTTGTTTATAGTTTGGAGTAATGGTCAAAAATATCCAATAGATAAAGTAAAAAATATATGTCGAGCAGCATCATTAAAGGCAGGAGGCTGTGGCATACGCTATACTTGTATCATTAACAACCAAGAGCGTTATCTTTTTCTAGAGGAGAATAAATGGTTTATTGAAGGGAGATAACATGTGCGGAAGATATTTATTTAACGACAACAGCAGTCAAGCAATAGCTAAGATAATCGATCAAACAAAACAGAAATACGAACAAGCACAGCTTGATCTAGTGGTTTGGGAAGAAATATATCCCAGTGCTTACAGTGTTGTAATGCTTTGTGAGAAAGGGAAATTAACCCCTACCTTAATGAATTGGGGTTTTTTGAAAAAGAATTCCAAAGAATTGATTATAAACGCTAGGATTGAAAACATCAAAAGCAATTCATTCAAAAGTGATTACCAAAATAATCGTTGTGTTGTCGCGTGTACTGGTTTCTATGAATGGGATAAAGACAAAAAAAGACACTTCATTAAAAATCCCAATGAAGATATTATCTATCTTGCGGCTATCTATCGTAAAATAGAAGATAAATACTACTATAATATCCTGACTAAAAGAGCAACCAAACAATTATTACCAATCCACGAACGTATGCCGATAGTAATGAACAAAGAAGACGCAATAAAATATTGTGAATGTACGAATGGATAAATTAAAAACAAGCTTCTGTAACAAAGAAGCTTGTTTTTTAATACTCAAAATGTTAATCGTTCTTTAATTCAACTTTGATGATAAGTGCTACATTTAATGGTTGCGTTCCTTTGTGTGATTGAGACCATACAACACCATCTGAGGTTAATTCAGAAATATTCTCTTCTAAGACAACGGTAAAGTTAGTAAATCCCAACCCACTTAATTCCGCAATAATTTCAGATTGAACTTGATATGGATCAGCCGGTGCTGTATATGTAGACATATAGTCTGGAATAGTAGCGGTAGGATAAGCCCCTTTAGAATATGTAA
>JAQUCI010000049.1 GCA_028686295.1 Erysipelotrichaceae bacterium
AACGACTAGTTCTCGTGCGATCATCTTTGATGAGAATATCAATCTTGTTGCTATTGCTTCGAAAGAGGTTACTTCGTATTATCCAAAACTTGGTTGGGTAGAACAGAATGGTGATGAAATATACACGAGTGTGATCACTGTTATGTATGAGGTTTTAAGCAAGGCTGATCTAAAGCTAAAAGATATTACGGCGATTGGGATAACTAATCAAAGAGAAACAACATTAGTATGGGATAAAAACACTGGGAAGCCAGTTTATTTTGCTTTAGTCTGGCAAAGTCGACAGACTGAAGAATTATGTGAAGCTATGCGAAAGAGAAATATGGATGATAAGATCAAGAATAAAACAGGATTGATCATTGACCCTTATTTTTCATGTAGCAAGATTAGATGGATATTAGATAATATCAAAGATGGACAAATGCGAGCAGAAGCAGGGGAGTTGATGTTTGGAACTATCGATACTTGGCTTACTTATAGATTAACTGGTAAGAAAGTTTTCGTTACTGATGTTAGTAATGCTTCAAGGACACAATTATTGAATATAAACACTCTACAGTGGGATGATGAATTGTTAGCTTTGTGGAAGATACCGCTGATCATGATGCCTGAGGTAAGATCATCGTCAGAGATATATGGATATACAGATCCTGAACTGTTGTATGATAAAGTACCAATTGCAGCAATGATTGGTGATCAACAAGCATCTTTATTTGGTCAAACATGTTTTGATGCTGGTGATGTTAAAAACACTTATGGTACAGGATGTTTTATGTTGATGAATATTGGCGATCATGTTAAGATCAGTCAACACGGATTGATCACAACGGTTGCTTGGAAGATCGATGATCAAATAAGATATGCTCTTGAGGGTAGCGTGTTCGTTGCTGGAGCTGCGATTCAATGGTTAAGAGATGGCTTACAATTAATAAATGATGCCCCATCCAGTGAAAAAGCGGCACTTGCTGTTAGTGATAATGGAGGAGTATATGTTGTTCCAGCTTTTGTTGGTTTAGGCGCTCCCTATTGGGATAGTACCGCTTTAGGTGCAATATTTGGGATAACGCGTGGTACCACGCGGGATCATTTGATCAGAGCGACCTTAGAGTCATTAGCTTATCAAACTTATGATGTTTTAAAAGCTATGGAAGCTGATACCGGTTATGGTATAACATCACTAAAAGTTGATGGTGGAGCTAGTCGCAATGATTTTTTGATGCAATGGCAAGCGAATATTCTTAATGCTGATGTAAATAGAGCATTGATCAATGAAACAACAGCTCTTGGAGCAGCATTATTAGCTGGACTAGCCGTTAAAGTATGGAATAGTATTGACGAAATCAAAGAAAAATGGAAAAATGACATAGTGTTTAAACCGTTGATGGATAGAAGTGATGTCGATCAATTGTTAACTAAATGGCATAAAGCAGTTATAGCTACAAGATCCTTTTAGATTTGGAGATTACAGATGAATAAGACGCAAAGATTGAGTAAACTAGCATTGTTATTGGCGATAAGTATCATTCTTCATATAATTGAACCTAATTTACCAATCCCGGTATATGGTGTTAAGCTTGGATTGGCCAATATCATGGGATTAGTAACTTTAATGATGTTTAACTATAAGGACATGATCTATATCAATCTTATGCGCGTGTTGCTTAGTAGTTTACTTCGTGGTATCATATTCGGGACAGCTTTTTGGATATCATTAACCGGTGTAGCATTAAGTACCTTAGTTGTAATATTGATCAATAAAAATAAAGATCATAGTTTATACTTCTTAAGTGTGATCAGTGCTATTACTCATAGTATTGGTCAGTTGTTATGTGTAAGTTATATTTATCAAAGTTTATATTTGGTGATGTATTATGCACCGATGCTGTTGGCATTATCTGTACCAGCAGGTCTGTTGACTGGCTTATTAGCCAAAGAAGCTTTAAAAAGGATAAAGTAGGTGGTCACATGTTATATGAATATCAACCAGTGGGTGTATGTTCAAGAAAATTTATATTTGAGATAGAAGAAGGAAAGATCACTAATGTTGATATTGTTGGTGGTTGTAATGGCAATCTACAAGCTATCAGTAAATTGATCCGTACTAAGATGGTCAATGATGTTATCAGTTTGTTAGATGGTATTAAATGCAACGCTAAAGATACTTCTTGTCCTGATCAAATAGCGAAGGCTTTATCAGCGTATAAAAAGATAAATAGTTAAGCTAATAACTGGTCAGGAAGTCCTGATCTTTTTATTGTTAGAGGTAATATATCATGAATAAAAAAGAGCTTTTATTAAAGTTATTTAAGGGTTATATAGTTATTTTTTTGGGAATAATCATCGTGACATTGGGTTATGTTGTTTTCAACCTGCTTAATCCGTTGGTTTTTAGTTTTGTGATTGATAATATAATCGATCAACAACCAATCAAAAATCCTTTGATAAGCAACTTAATAATTAAATTAGGTGGTGTAAGTTATTTAAGAAGTAACTTATGGATAACTGCGTTGTTTATCATTATCATTTTTTTGTTTATTGGTACATTTTTATATTTTCGTGGTCGATGGAATGCGAAGCTTTCAGAAGGCGTAGTTGAACGCTTACGTAATTGGCTTTATGAACATTTATCGCTATTGCCTTATAGTTATCATGTTACAGCGAAAACAGGAGATTTAATCCAAAGGTGTACTAGTGATGTTAACCAATTGCGAAGAATGTTGGGAAATCAAATATCAGAATTAGTATTTGCTTTAGGAACAGCGATCATCGCAGTTTTTATCTTATTTTCCATTTATCCAAAGATGGCTTGGCTCTCTATGATAAGCATGCCTTTGATCATAATTATGGCTTACTTCTTTTTTGCGAAGATTCAATCAGTCTTTCAAATATCTGATGAAGCTGAGGGGGCTATGTCAGAGACTTTTCAGAATAGTTTGAATGGTACCAGAGTTGTAAAGGCTTTTAACCGTGAACGTTTCGAACTTGAGAAATTTGAGAAGAAGAATCGCATATTTCGTGATAACACCCTTAAGGTAATAAGGGTATTAGGAGCATATTGGAGCTTGTCAGATACAATATGCTTATTACAGATATTATTGATCGTTATCGTGGGTATTTTTGAAGCACGTAGTGGACGAATATCAATTGGTGATTTCTTTGTATTTGTATCATATGAATCGATGATATTATGGCCAATTAGAAATGTGGGTAGGGTTTTGGCTGATATGGGCAAGGTGAGTATTGCTCTTGATCGGATACTTGAGATATTAAATGAACCAATTGAAGATATTGAAAATGGTTTACAGCCCACCTTAAGTGGGAAGATTGTCTTTGATCATGTTTATTTCCGTTATGATGATGCTAATGAAGATGTATTAAAAGATCTGACATTTACGATCATGCCTAAACAGACGATAGCGATAATTGGTCCAACGGGTAGTGGTAAATCATCATTAGTTCATTTATTAACACGTTTATATGATTATCGCCAAGGGCATATCTTAATGGATGATGTTGAATTAAGATCGATACAGCGTAAGCATTTACGTCGCAATGTAGGTATCGTATTACAAGAACCATTTTTATTCTCTAAATCGATATATGACAATATAAAGATCGCTAATCCTACTGCTAAACAAGAACAGATTCATCGGGCTGCACAAATGGCTAGCATTCATGAGGTCATAAATGAGTTTGACCAAGGTTATCAAACAATGGTAGGTGAAAAAGGCGTAACTTTATCGGGTGGTCAAAAACAACGGATAGCTATTGCGAGAACGATCATTAATAGTTGTCCGATATTGATATTCGATGATTCTTTATCAGCAGTTGATACTGAGACTGATGCTTATATACGTGATGCGTTAAAAGCAGTTAATGATGATATCACAACTATCTTGATCACTCATCGTATTAGTAGTATTCAAAATGCTGATTTGATATTAGTGTTGGATCATGGTGAAATCGTACAACGAGGTACTCATGACGACTTGATCGATCAGGATGGTCTATATAAACGAATTTACCAGATACAAAGTAGTATCTTAGCAAAGGAGAACGAATGAGTACAGCAAATCTAAATCATGAGGAAGAATTCAATACTGATTCCTTTGATATAAGTTTATGGAAAAAGATATTTAAATTATTATGGGAACATAAGCGATTATTGATCATCTTATTTACGATCAATATTGGAGTGGCGGTCGTTGATGTCGCTTTTCCGTATCTGAACAAGTATGCGATCGATCATTTTGTCATGGGCTCTGGAAAAGAAGACTCAGTTGTTTTGTTTATTGTCCTATTTGTTGGTTTTGTTGTTTGGCAAGGTATCAATATCTTTGCGTTTTTTCATGTAGCTGGTAGTATCGAAATGAATTTTGCTTATGAGATCAGAATGAAGATCATGCGTAAGTTGCAGGAATTATCTTATGCGTATTATGATAAAACACCAAATGGTAGGATCATGGCTCGTATGACAAGCGATGTTAACCACATTGCTGAGATCATGTCATGGAGTTTAATGGATCTATTTTGGGGAAGTACAGTCATGATCGGAGTTACAATCGTGATGTTGATTGTAAACTGGAAACTTGCTTTGATCGTTTTGGTCATCGTCCCGATCCTTGCCTATATCAGTAGTTGGTTTCAAATCAGGATATTAAAAAATTATCGTGAGGTTAGAAAAGTTAATTCTTTGATAACTGGTAGTTTTTCTGAAGGGATCAGTGGTGCTAAGACGACCAAAACTTTGGTTTTAGAACAAAATAACTATCAAGAATTTATCAATTTAACAGGTTCAATGCGTCATCGTTCAATCAAAGCTGCTTTGCTTAATGCGATATTTATGCCATTAGTATTGGGTCTGGGTGCAGTTAGCTTAGCAGGAATCTTATGGTATGGTGGTCATCAAGTATTGATCAAGAGTTTAGAGTTTGGAACTTTGATGATGTTTACTCAATATTCATCACAATTTCTAGAACCATTAAGACAAATTGCAAGGTTGATGGCTGAACTTCAATTGGCTCAGGCAAGTGCTGAGCGAGTGATATCTCTTCTTGAAGAAGAACCCAAAGTTTATGATAGTGATGAGGTTATCGCTAAATATGGGACGATCCTTGATCCCAAACCAGCAATCTATGAAAAGATCAATGGAAATATCGAATTTAAACATGTTTATTTTCATTATAATCCTCAAGAGCCTATACTGACTGATTTTAACTTGAAAGTAAAAGCGGGACAGACGATTGCCTTAGTTGGTGAAACGGGTTCTGGAAAAAGTACGATCGTTAATATGTTATGCCGATTTTATGAACCGATTAAGGGCAAGATATTGATTGATGGTATAGATTATCGTCAACGCTCGATTGGTTGGCTACATGAGAATCTTGGTTATGTTTTACAATCACCACATCTATTTGCTGGAACGATCAAAGACAACATTCGTTATGGTAAACTAGATGCGACCGATGAGGAGATTATCGCGGCTGCAAAGTATGTCAACGCTCATGAGTTTATCATGAAGATGGAGAACGGTTATGATAGTGATGTTGGTGAAGGTGGTGGAAGGCTATCAACAGGTGAAAAACAGTTGATATCATTTGCTCGTGCCGTAATTCGCCAACCGGCAATATTTATTCTTGATGAAGCAACAAGTAGTATTGATACCGAGACGGAACAGATCATCCAACACGCTATCGAAACACTACTTAAAGGTAAGACTTCATTTGTGATCGCACATCGTTTATCGACGATCGTTAGTGCTGATCGTATTTTAGTGATCAGAAAAGGTAAGGTCATAGAAGATGGTGATCATGATGCTTTGATGCAAAGGAAAGGTTATTATTATCGATTGTATACTAATCAGTTTAATGAAGAATTATCAGATCGATTACTTAAGATAGATAAGTAAAAGGAGTAAAATATGTTCGAGTATTTCTTTTATCATTATTCGATGTTACCAGAAAATTCAGTAGGTTTTAAGCTTTATGATCGCTTGCATTTAACATGGCTTGTAAGTCTATTGATAATGATTATATTGATAAGCATATCTTATCGACGTTTATCTACAATAAATAAAGATAGATTTAAGAAGATCACGGCAGTTATTATGATCGGTCTTGAGATCATCAAGGATATCATAATAGCTTCAAGTGGTAATTTTGGTTGGGGACATCTTCCTTTGCACCTTTGTGGGATCAGTTTATTTGTGATACTATTTCATGCATATTCTAAGAAGACATTTTGGGCAGAAATGGCATATGTGATCTGTTTACCAGGAGCACTTGCTGCTTTATTGTTTGCGGATTGGACAGTGTATCCCTTAATGAATTTTATGCATATTCATAGCTTTATCATTCATGCTATGATCATTTTGTATCCAATCTTACTGTTGGTAGGAAGAGAATATCGTCCCAATTATCGATATCTTTTTAGGGTTCTTGGTTTTGTATCTCTTTTAGCATTACCAATCTATGTTTTTAATAAGATATTTGATACTAACTTCTTCTTTATTAATTGGCCATCTTTAGGATCGCCACTTGTTTTGTTTGAGAAATGGATGGGTAATCCTGGCTATTTGATTCCCTTGGCTATCTTGTTGTTTGTTGTAGTTATGCTTATGTACATGCCGTTTTATCTTAAAGATAAGATATTAGACTATAAAGTTAAGGAAAACTAAGATTATCATTGGTAATTGATCTATATATTATTTTATGATCATGGTTACTTAAGATCAACTTGATTGACATTTGTGGTTTTCAGTATTATATTATTAACGTAGCCTTAATTCAGGATATGATCTTGATCTACCCGATCAGAAAGAGAAGTGGCTGATGAAAACTTCTTGACGGAGATGGTGATTACCACCTGATAGGCGATCTCAGGAAATGGAGATCCGTTGCTTGCGTTAAAAGCTTAAGAGCACTTATCAGTGAATTAAGGTGGTACCGCGTCTATATAACGTCCTTTGGGGACGTTTTTTATTTTAAAGGAGAAACAATAATGATCAATATTAAAGAAGATGAACAGTTAAATGTATTAAATCATTCATGTGCACACTTGATGGCTCAAGCTATCAAACATTTATATCCTCAAGCACAGTTCTGGGTAGGACCAGTAATCAATGAGGGATTTTACTATGATGTCGATATCCAAGATGATGTTATTAGTGAAGATGATCTGGTTAAGATCGAAAAAGAGATGAAGAAGATAAGTAAGGATGGTAAAAGAATAACTCGAGAAGAATTAAGTAAAGAGGATGCTTTAACCATGTTTAAAGATGATCCCTATAAAATTGATCTAATCAACAACATGGAAGGTGAAGATGTAGTCATCTCTGCTTATCGTCAAGGTGATTTTGTCGATTTGTGTCGCGGTCCACATGTGGATACCGTCAAACAATTAAAGCATTTTAAATTATTGAAAGTATCGGGTGCTTATTTTAAGGGTGATGCTAGCAATAAGATGTTGCAGCGTGTGTATGGTATCTGTTTTGATAGCGCTGAACGCTTAGAAGAGCACCTTTATCTTTTGGAAGAAGCGAAAAAGCGGGATCACAAAAAACTTGGTCGTGAGCTGAATTTATTTATGATGAGTGAATTTGGGCCAGGGTTTCCTTTCTTTTTGCCTAATGGAATGGTCGTTCGTAATGAACTTGAAAATTTCTGGTATGAAGAACATCGAAAAGAGGGTTATCAATTCATCAAGACACCGATCATGTTAAATCAACAACTATGGGAAGTATCAGGTCATTGGTTTAATTATCGGGAAAATATGTATACTAGTGAAATAGATGATACTTTGTTTGCAGTTAAACCGATGAATTGTCCTGGGGCATTACTGGCGTATAAAAACAGTTTACACTCTTATAAGGAATTTCCACTAAGAGTGGGTGAACTTGGGTTAGTCCATCGTCATGAAGCTAGTGGCGCTTTAAATGGCCTATTTAGAGTAAGAGCTTTTACCCAAGATGATGCTCATATCTTTATGCGTGAAGATCAGATTGAAAGTGAGATTGTTCACTTGATCGATTTTACCGATCGGATGTATAAAGTGTTTGGATTAACTTATACGATTGAGTTATCTACAAGACCTGAGAAGAAATTTATTGGTGATATCGCTGTCTGGAATAAAGCAGAAGCCATTCTTCAAAAAGCATGTGAAGCAGCTGGTCAAGCTTGTAAGATCAATCCCGGTGATGGAGCTTTTTATGGTCCTAAACTTGATTTTCATATCCAAGATTCATTAGGTAGAGTATGGCAGTGTGGAACGATCCAATTAGATATGAATCTACCAGAAAGGTTTGACCTAACTTATATTGAATCTGATGGTTCAAAACAAAGACCAATCATGTTACATCGGGTTATCTATGGCTCTGAAGAACGTTTCATTGGGATATTGATCGAGCATTATGGTGGTGCATTCCCCGTGTGGTTAGCTCCAAGACAAGTTATTATCGTCCCAGTTAATCCGGAGATTCATAGTGACTACGCTCATGAGATCGAAGAATTACTACTTGAGCAAAATATTCGAGTAGAAGTTGATGATCGAAATGAAAAACTAGGTTATCGTATTCGTGAAGCTCAACTTAATAAGATACCTGTTCAATTGGTTATCGGTGATGAAGAAGTACAAAAACGTAGTGTAAATATTCGTCGTTACCAACAAAAAGAACAAATCAATTGCAATCTCTCTGACTTTGTGATAAATATAACAAAGGAAAGAGATGGAAAGTATTAATGAAAAGATTAATTGTATTTGTCTTGGTTTTGATCTTAGTTGGTTGTAGCAATCAAACAGTAGTAGATGAAGCTAAAGCGTTAAGTGTACTTGCCCCAAAGGGTGCTCCAGGGCTTTCGGTTGTTGGCTACGCTGATACTTATGGTGATGAAAAGATTACTTTGGTAGATGGAACAGATGTTATCTCAGCGGCTTTACTTAATCCAATCCCGGAATATGATGTTATCATCGCTCCAATCAATTTAGGAGCGCTAACGATCACAAAAGGTAGTGATTATCGTTTATTAGGTGTTATTACCTGGGGAAATCTGTATTTAGTAGGTAATACCAAACTTGTTGATAGTGAACTTCCGCTGGCGATGTTTGGTGAGGGGGCTGTACCACAAAAGGTCGTGGAAAACGCTATTGATCTATCCACGCTTAACAAGGATATTCAGTATTTCAACAGTGTCGCAGATGTTCAAGTGGCTTTATTAACTGAAAAGGCAGCTTATGGTTTATTAGCTGAACCATTATTAACAGCAACACTGGCTAAAGCGACCCAAAGCGATATTGACCTAGAAGTAATATATGATATCCAAGCGGAGTATAATATTAAAAATAACACTACTGGTTATCCACAGGCG
>JAQUCI010000050.1 GCA_028686295.1 Erysipelotrichaceae bacterium
GTTTTTTTTATTGAAGGAGAGAACTATGGATTATAAAGACACATTATTAATGCCTAAAACTGATTTTGAAATGCGGGGAAATCTAGCTAAGAAAGAACCAGATATTCAACAGAAATGGGAAAATCTAGACTTATACCACTCACTACTTAAGACACACCAGGGGCAACCTACATATATCTTACATGATGGTCCACCTTACGCTAATGGTAATCTACACGCTGGTACTGCTATGAATAGGATCATTAAAGATTTTATCGTTAAAAGTCACGCTATGAACGGTAATTATACTCCGTTTATTCCGGGGTGGGATACACATGGATTACCAATAGAGAACGCTATCCAAAAATTAGGTGTAGATCGTAAAAGCTTGACGCCAGCTGATTTTCGTTTAAAATGTGAAGAATATGCATTAAATCAGATTAGTATTCAAAAGAGCACGATGAAACGTCTAGGAACATTGGCTGATTTTGATAATCCATATATAACATTACAAAAGAGTTTCGAAGCTGATCAAATAAGATCATTTGCTAAAATGGCATTAGCCGGGTTAATCTATCAAGGGCTAAAGCCTATCTATTGGTCACCAGCTCGTGAGAGTGCTCTAGCTGAAGCAGAAATCGTTTATATTGACAAAAAAGATCCAGCTATCTTTGTGATGTTTGACGTACTTGATGGTAAAGGTATCTTAAATGATGAGCGATTTGTCATTTGGACGACTACACCATGGACAATACCAGCTAACTTAGCTATTTCGCTACATCCTGATCTTGACTATGCGATTGTTGATACAGTAAAAGGCAAATTGATCATGCTAGCCAAGAAAGTAGATGAATTGCTTGCTAAATTTGAATTGAGTGGTAAGATCATCAAAACGATAAAGGGAAAAGAATTAGAGTATATAACAGTTAAACATCCTTTTTATCCTGATCGACCATCACTTATCATTTTAGGTACTCATGTTACCGATGAAGATGGAACAGGTTGTGTTCATACAGCACCAGGTCATGGGGCTGATGACTTTTATGTCGGTCAAAAATATGGACTACCTGCATATTGTCCAGTTGATGAGAAGGGCTGTATGATGTCTGAAGCAGGAGATTTTGTCGTGGGTCAATTTGTTGAAGATGCAAATAAGACGATCACGAAAAAATTAGATGAATTGAATGCATTGTTGAAACTAGAATGGATCACTCATAGCTATCCACATGATGAACGCATGAAAAAACCAGTCATATTTAGAGCTACAGTACAGTGGTTTGCGTCAATAGAAAAGATTAAAGATAAAATATTAAAACAGATCAAAGATGTTTCATGGGGTAATGAATGGGGAGAAATTCGTTTATATAACATGATCAAAGATCGTGGTGATTGGTGTATATCACGTCAGCGTTTGTGGGGTGTCCCAATTCCAATTATCTATACAGAAGATGATACACCGATCATGGAGAAAGAGGTATTTGATCACATTGCCGAGTTATTCGCAAAATTCGGTAGCAATGTTTGGTTTGAAAAGGACGCAACTGAACTTTTACCTGAAGGCTATCGAAATGATTTAAGCCCAAATGGGATCTATCGTAAAGAGAAAGACATTATGGATGTCTGGTTTGATTCTGGATCTTCTCATAATGTTTTAAAAGCAAGAGGATTAGATTATCCTGCTGATCTATACTTTGAAGGTAGTGACCAATATCGTGGATGGTTTAACTCATCACTTATCGTTGCTACAGCAACTAATGGTCAAGCTCCTTATAAGAGCGTTATCTCTCATGGATATGTATGTGATGATAAAGGTGAAAAGATGAGTAAATCTATTGGAAATGTCGTAGATCCGATTGATGTCATAAAAGTTTATGGTGCTGATATCTTACGTTTGTGGGCAAGTACGATTGATTATAAACAGGATGTAAGGATTGGCGATGATATCTTAAAACAAGTAAGCGAACAATACCGTAAGATAAGAAACACATTTAGATTCATGTTAGGAAATGTTTCGCCTATGTATTTTGATAAGAATAAAGATTATGTCATCTATCAAGATCGTGAGGCGATCGATCAATATATTACTGTCTTATTAAATGATATCAATCAGAAGTGTATCAATGCTTATATGCGCTATAATTATCTTGAGGTTTCTACTACATTGACAAGTTTCATGACTAATGATCTTAGTTCGTTTTATCTAGATTATATTAAAGATATCGTTTATATCGAAACCGCTGATTCTCTGCGACGTAAACAAGTTCAATCAGTTCTTTATGATCTTATCGAGACTTTAGTTAGACTATGGGCTCCAATATTATCTTTCACTACTGAAGAGATATGGCAATATTATGATCATGATGTTGTAGAATCGGTACATTTGTTGTCGTTTATGCCAATTAAAGAGTTTAAAGATGGATCAAAATTGAAGACTGATTTTGAAAGGTTATTAGCAATAAGAGATGATGTTAATAAAGCTATCGAGATCAAACGAAATGAGAAACTGATTGGTAAGTCTTTGGAAGCTGATGTAGCGATTGAAGTTACAGTAGCGGATCAAGAATTAATCTGTAAACTTTTAAAAAATAATCTGACCCAGTTTTTGATCGTAAGTTCTGCTCATCTTGAGAGTAACACTGATTTTCAACAATTTGAGGTTGCTAAAGTCAATATTACGAAAGCTGATGGTAAAGTATGTCCAAGATGTTGGAACATCACTAAAGAAACTGATGATAATGGACTATGTTTAAGATGCCATGATATAATGTTAAAATTAAATAAAGATAATGCATAGATACAATATCTATGCGTTTCTTTTAAGAAGAGGTAAGATATGATCATTACATCTGTAAATAATGAGTATATAAAAGAATTAAATAAATTGAAGATAAAAAAGTATCGTGATCAAAAACACCTTTTTCTAGTAGAAGGAAAACATTTAGTTCAAGAAGCGTATAAAACAAATAAACTAAAACAGTTGATCATTAAACAAGGAATAGAATATGATATCGATTTGAAAGATATTATCGTTGTAAGTGATGATGTTATCAGAAAACTAAGTACGACAGTATCGACTATTGATATGATCGGTGTATGTGAGATCGTAGATAATGATGCTCTGTTTGGTGATAAGATCATAATGTTGGATAAAGTGCAAGATCCAGGCAATGTAGGTACGATCATTAGAACAGCCTTAGCTTTTGGTTTTAAAGATATCTTTTTATCCTATGATAGTGCTGATATTCATAATCAGAAGGTCATTAGATCATCTCAGGGAGCTATATTCAGTACAAACATTAGATATTTTAATACCAAGGAAGTAATAAAGATGCTCAAAGAACATGGATATATAGTATATGGAACAGCTTTAAAAGATTCAAAAGCACTTTCAAACTTTAAATCAGTTAAAAAACTAGCGTTAGTATTTGGTAATGAGGGACAAGGTATAAGTAAAGAAATATTAGATACGACAACTGCTAATATATTTATTGAGATTGCTGAGTTTGAATCTTTGAATGTTGCGATAGCTGCTAGTATTTGTATGTATCACTTTGCAAGTAAAGATTGATTTAAGTTAATAAGATTGTTATAATGTCGCTATCAATACGATGATCAAGAGTAGTAATCAAATTTGAGTCGTTAAGAGAGAGTGAAAATGCTGGGATTCACTTACGATATATTTGATGAATTCACTTGGGAGTGAGACTAATCATCTCCGCTGAATGGCGTTAACAGTAAAAGATGTGCTTTTGTTAAGCAAATCAGGATGGTACCGCGCTTGTTCGTTCCTGGACAGCGCTTTTTTATTTAGGAGGATAAGATAATGCAACAATGGGATAAGATCAAAGAAGAAGGGCTTGCTATTATAAGGCATGCTGACAATCTTAGCAGAATTGAACAAGTAAGGATTGATTTATTGGGCAAAAAAGGTCAGATACAAGACTTGATGAAACAAATGAAGGATCTTGATAATCATCAAAAACCCTTGTTTGGAAAGATGGTCAATGAGTTAAAACAATTATTTGAAGAAGAGATCAGCATCAAGAAGAATGAGTTGGAAGAAACTAAAATTCTCACTGATCTAAAAAAAGATCAAATCGATATAAGTTTAGATGGTGACGATGCTCTGGTAGCACAATTACATCCTTTAACGATCGTTCAAAAAGAAGTAGAGAGTATTTTTATGAATATGGGTTATCAGATCGTTGAAGGACCTGAGGTAGAACTTGATCTATACAACTTTGAAAGAGCCAATATTCCAATGAATCATCCCGCTCGTGATATGCAAGACACATTTTATATTGATTTACAGTGGTTGTTAAGAACGCATACTACAGCTATACAAACTCGTGTCTTAGAAACTAAGGCAAATAACTTACCGATTAAAGTTATCTGTCCTGGTAAGACATATCGTCGTGATGATGATGATGCAACTCATAGTCATCAGTTTACCCAAATGGAAGGGTTAGTTGTTGGAGAAGGTATAAACCTTGCGGATCTAAAAGGCACTTTAGAAATGATGGTTAAAAAATTATTTGGTGAGAGCAGGACTATCAGGTTAAGGCCTAGTTATTTTCAATTTACTGAGCCATCTATGGAAGTTGATGTATCGTGCTTTAATTGTAATGGCTTAGGTTGTCATATTTGTAAGAAGACGGGATGGATCGAAATATTGGGTGCCGGAATGGTTCATCCAAAAGTATTAGAAATGGCCGGCATTGATTTTAGAAAATATAGTGGTTTTGCATTCGGTATGGGAGT
Organism: Erysipelotrichaceae bacterium; assembly: GCA_028686295.1. Taxonomy (GTDB): domain Bacteria; phylum Bacillota_I; class Bacilli_A; order Erysipelotrichales; family Erysipelotrichaceae; genus JAQUCI01. The sequence goes on from JAQUCI010000050.1 coordinate 4,741, forward strand.
TGAACGTGTTGCTATGCTTAAATATGGTATCGATGATATTCGTAATTTTTACTTGAACGATATGCGCTTTTTAAGTAATTTCGATCGTTTTGAATAGGAGGAATATTTATGAAGGTAAGTTATAATTGGATTAGTAAATATGTAGATCTTTCTGGGATAAGTCCTGAATATTTGGCTGACAAATTGACTTTTGCTGGACTTGAGGTTGAGCAAGTGACAAAAATGGCTGATGGTAGTGATCTTGTAGTAGGACATATTTTGTCATGTGATGACCATCCGGATAGTGATCATCTCCATGTTTGTATGGTAGATATAGATACTGAAATCTTACAGATTGTCTGCGGAGCTGATAATGTAGCTAAAGATCAAAAGGTTATCGTAGCGCAGGTAGGTTCTAAGCTTCCTGAGTTAACGATCAAAGAAGGAAACATTCGTGGCGTAAGATCGCAGGGGATGATCTGTGCACTTTTTGAACTTGGTGTTGATCGAAAACTATTATCACAAGATCAACTTCAAGGTATAACTGTATTACCAAATGAGGCACTAGTTGGTGATACTAATCCTTTATCCTATATTGGTATGGATGATGTGATTATTGATATCAGTTTAACTCCTAATCGAGCTGACTGTATGGCACTATGGTCTTTAGCTAAAGAAATAGGAGCGATTTTGGATCGTAATGTAAATTTACCGAAAATTGATGATCTAAAGATAAATGAAAAACAAAGTAATCTATTGATTAAGAGTAACAGCGATAAATGTCAATCGTTTGTTGGAAAGGTAATCAATAGTTTGGTTATCAAAGAATCACCAAGTTGGCTAAAAGATGCTTTAACAAGCATTGGTATCAAATCGATCAATAATGTGGTTGATATTAGTAATTTCGTTATGATAGAAACTGGTCAACCTTTGCATTTTTATGATATTGACAAGATGCCAAAAAAGGAAATTGTTGTTAAGGATGATATCGATATGGTATATAGGGCTCTTGATCAGATTGAATATCAAATTATAGCTAATGATATTATGATCACAAGTGATGAAAAACCAATTGGTATAGCTGGTATCATGGGTGGTGAGGATAGTAAGATTGATGAAAACACAAAGGGCATTATCATCGAAGCTGCTATATTTGATTTAGCAGCGATAAGAGCTACAAGTAGAAGATTGAATCTTTCAACTGAGGCTAGCATTCGCTTTCAAAAAGGGATTGATCCTTTAGCCCCAATGAAAGCAGTGAATCGAGCAGTACAATTGCTGATTGATCTAGCTGAAGCAGGTGGTATTGAGGAAAGTGTTTTAATCAATGATTTTAACTATCAACAATACCAAATTGAAACATCTACCACTTTTATCAATACATATTTAGCAACCAGTTTTAGTGATAAACAGATTGTTGATGTACTATCTCGACTAGATTTAAATCCGCAGATTGAGGATGATAAATTAATAGTGTATGTTCCATCATATCGAACAGATTTAAGATTACCAGTTGATCTTTGTGAGGAAGTCATCAGACTATTGGGTTATGATAATGTTTTATCGAGTTTGCCCAAGATATATCAAGTAGCTGGAGAGTATGCTAAAAATGCTCGCCAACGTTATATGATCAAAGACCTATTAAAGGATATGGGATTTTCCGAGACAATAAATTATTCATTAGTTAATCAAAAGCACATTGATAACAGTGTTTTAGCAATAGGCAAACCTGTGGCTTTAAATAACCCATTAAGCGAAGATAAGAGATTTTATCGAACATCGGTTTTAGCAAGTTTACTTGAAACGATCGCTTATAATAAATCTCGATATCTTAACGAATATATGTTTTTTGAGATAGCTAATGTTTATAGCGATGAACATACTGAAAAAGAACACTTAGCATTAGCAATGAGCAAAAAAACAACGATTAATAAGTGGAAACATCTAGTCAATGAAAATGATTTTTATACATTGAAAGGATATATTACAAAGATTATTGAAAAATTAGGCTTTGATCAAAAACGCATAAGTTTTAAATCTAATGATCTAGATCAAAGAATGTTTAATCAATATCAAAGCGCTTTGATCTATCTTGACAAGGCATTGGTTGGTGTTTTTGGAATGATTCATCCTAAGAAACAAAAAGAATGGGGAATTGATCAAACTTTGATCGCTGAAATTGATGTTACAACGTTATTTCAAGCAAAGACTTCTAAGATCAAATTTCAAAGTATACCAAGATTCCCTGCTGTAAGTTATGATATTGCAGTCATCGTAGATGATAAATACCAAGCTAATGATATTTGTTTATCAATCAAGAAAACTGGTGGTAAGCTTATCAAAGATGTTATCGTATTTGATGTTTATAAAGGTGGGAACATTAACGATGGTCTAAGGTCGTTAGCTTTTAAGATCACTTATCAATCACTTGATAAGACATTAAATGATAATGATATTCAACCAATCCAAAAAGAGATCATATCAATGTTAAATAAGCAATATGGGGCTATTTTGCGAGATATATAAGTTTTAAGTATCGTAGATTCAAAGTAAATCCTTGTTTTTTAATGGTATTAGTGGTTATAATAAGTAATGTTTAAAAAGGTGGGTATAATATGGGACGTGCATTTGAAGTAAGAAAAGCCGCAATGGCAAAGACATCAGCTGTTAAAGCAAAAGTGTATTCAAGATATGGAAAAGAAATCTATATCGCAGCTAAAAGTGGTGTACCAGACCCAGACATGAACGTCAGTCTAAAGCGGATAATCGATAAGGCTAAAGCCAATCAAGTGCCAGCTGATGTTATAAAACGCGCTATTGATAAAGCAAAAGGTGGTACTGTTGAATCATATGATGAAGTTAGATATGAAGGATTTGGTCCATCAGGATCAACATTTATCGTTGAATGTTTAACAGATAATGTAAATCGCACTTATACTGAAGTAAGGAATTGTTTTACGAAATCTAAATTTAATATCGGCGTTAAGGGATCTGTTTCTCATCTATATGATCATCTAGGAATATTGTCATTTAATTTTACAGATGAAGAAGTGATGTTAGATACCTTGATCAGTGCGGATGTTGATGTAAAAGATCTTGAACTTGAAGATGAAAACATGACTGTATATGTTAATCCTGTGGATCTTTATAAAGCAAAAGAAGCAATTGAGGAACTTATTTTAAATATACAATTTGATGTTCTAGAAATATCGATGTTACCGCAAAGTTATGTTGAATTAAGTGATGAGGAAGAGATACAACAGTACGATCGTTTTATGAGCATGATCGATCAAGTAGATGATGTTCAACAGGTGTATCATAATGTAAATATAAAATAGAATTTAAAATTCTATTTTTTTATGATCAAGCTACTTATCTCTTTTTTGATCTTATCTTTGTTGTAGTTGTTAAACATATTGTAGACAAGTGTTGTTTTATATTCCATTTTTCGATAAGGTTTTGGTATCTGATTGAATCGAGTTGCGATCTTTATTTCGTTATCTTTGAGAGATCTTAAGTATTTTTGCCCAAGTTGGTTAAATCCTAATATCCTTAATGTGTCAAGTGCTGGAAGTTGATTAACTTCATGTTTGGTAATCTGTGTCAATAAAGCGATGAGCGTTCTTTGAATGCGCGCTCTACTATATCTTCTTGTTACAGTATTATTGATAAATGTTTCGAAATCGTCAGTTAAATCAGCTTGTTTGATAAGATGATTTTCGATACCTTCGTTAAATAAGAAGATCGTCTTGAGATAATCTTTACTTAAAGTCAATAATAATGATCTTATGTATGGATAATATTGGGCCAAGTAATGAATATCATTGGCGTCAATATCCATTGGGGTATATTCTTTGATATCCTTATCATTTAAAATCGCTGTTCTTATCGCTTTTGCACTAACGATCTTCTGGTCAAGTTTAGTATCATGATAATGAGTAGTTCTTTGAATAGAATAAGGTTGGATACTTGTGTTTATTAATGCCTTAAGATAAGCTATCGCTAAGATATCATTAGGATAATATTCTCCAGCCATCAAACCATAGGCTTTTGGGAATCCGATACCAGATCTTAATACTTCTTTTAGATTATCTACATTGATGCTCATCGAAGCGATTTTTGATAACTCATCTAGATTATTAGATTCACTACCAAAAACGATAGAATCAACTTTAGCGATATTAAGTAGGGTGATAGCAGCTTGAGCAAACTGTTTTGCTGATTGATTGCAATAGATAAATGGTAGTTCTATGACAATATCAACGCCATTATCTAGTGCTGCCTTAGTTCTTTGCCATTTGTCTATTAATGCTGGTTCTCCTCTTTGGACAAAATTTCCACTCATAACAGCAATCAAAATATCGCAATTTGTTATTTCGCGTGTTTTTTGTATATGATAGATATGTCCATAATGCAAAGGATTGTATTCAACAACAATTCCGCTAATTTTCATGTGATCACCAACATTAATATAGCATAATTTGTTGTTTTTTCATGAATATTTAGTTATGATTTATAAAAGGACGCTATCAAAATGATAAAAGAGATAATTTCGATAAG
>JAQUCI010000051.1 GCA_028686295.1 Erysipelotrichaceae bacterium
CACTTGATGGTGGTGGCGAGACTAATACATTATTATCATCAGCTGGTGGTTGTCGTGATCGAGTGGTCAAACAATTGCGGTTTATGGCTAATGAGTATAAGACTTATCAATTATCGGTGTTGGGCTTATTGGGTGGTCATTCAGGTGGTGAGATCCATAAAGAAAAAGGTAATGCTAATAAATTGGTCATGCGAATCATTAAAGAGGCGTTACTAAAAGAGGCTGATATTAATTTAGTAAGTTATAATGGGGGGTTAAAGGAGAATGCGATACCACGGGAAGCGGATGTTGTTTTTACTTCCGTTACGCCAATGTCTTCTTTAAACAAACTATTTTTTGAGAGTGTTACTGATATTAAAACAGAACTTGAATTTAGTGATCCGGGTTTTAAGATCGAATTTAAAGAAGTAGCTCAAGCTAGTCAAAAGATTGAAAGAAAAATTAGTGATGAGTTGGTTAATTTGGTCTATCTATTGCCAAACGGCTTTAAGGCGCGTTCAATGGCTATTGAAAACTTGACTTTAACATCATTGAATCTTGGTGTTGTTACTACTAGTGATGATCAGATTGAGCTTGCGATTTCGATCAGATCTGCTTTGAAAAGTGGTATCGAAAATCTAATTCGTGAGATTGCTTGTCTTTGTGAGACATTTAAAGCGACTTATTCCATTCATGCTTTTTATCCTGGTTGGAATTACTCGGAAGTATCACCAATGCGTGAGGCGCTTACGGATGTGGTTAAGGATATATATGATCAAGATCTTGAATTGATCGCTGCTCATGGTGGTTGTGAGTGTGGGGTCTTTAAGGCAATGTATGATGATATGGATATTGTATCGATTGGTCCTAAGACCAGATTTATTCATACACCAGATGAAGAACTTGATCTTGCTTCATTTGATCGTACATATAAGTTATTGACAACCTTTGTCAGTGCTTGTAAATAGGAGGTAAATCATGAAAAAAGGATTAGTAGTTATCTTATCGGGAGCGTCATCTGTTGGGAAGCGTCCTATACGTAAAGCTCTGATGAATGATCCTGATCTCAATCTATTTTACTCAGTATCAATGACAACGCGTCCCAAAAAAGAGAATGAGATTGATGGTGTTGATTATTACTTCGTTACTCATCAGGGGTTTGCTAAGGCGGTTCGTGATCGGGAACTATTAGAATATACGGAGTTTAATGGTTATTATTATGGAACACCTAAGAATCAAGTGGAATTTTTGATCGAACAGGGGAAAAATGTATTGATCGAAGTAGAAGCTCAAGGTGTTGGACCGATTAAATTAAATATGCCTGATGCACTAGCTTTCTTTGTTATGCCTAAGAGTTTTGAAGATCTTGAAAAACAGATTAATGAGATTTATAAGGATGATAAGGCAACGATCGCAAATCGCTTGAATAAAGCTAAGATGGATATGGAAATTGCCCCATTATTTAGAAATTGTGTTTCAACCGAAGATGTAAATGCTGCGGTTGAGAAGATCAAAGAATTGATCTTTGCCGAATTGAAGAAAAGAGATGAGTGATGGATCAACTTAGAAAAGAGAAGTTTGCTCAAATGTTAATAAAGGTTGGAGTTAATCTTCAACCTGGTCAATATCTAATCTTACAAACGATCCCTGAGGGGCTTGAATTAGCCCAGGAGGTCGCAAAAGAGGCGTTTAAGGCTAAGGCTAAGGATGTTATCATGATCATCAATGATCCAATCACGGATCATATTAGGGGATTGAATGCTGATGTTGATACCTTAAGGTCAGTTCCAGATCATAAGTTGGAACAACTTGATTATTATCTAAGACAAGATGCAGTCCAACTATCATTGATGGGGAGTTATCCAACTTTAAACAATGATGTAGACACAAATAAATTGATCGCTATTAGTCAAGCCGGAAATGATGTTCGTAATGTCGTGCGTAAATACATACATAAAAACGTCTTACAATGGACAGGGAGTGTCGTAGCTACTCAAGATTGGGCTAATGCTGTCTATCCAGAACTCAGTGATGTCGATGCTTTTAAAGCACTTGAAGATGATTTATGTAAGATGGTCAGAGTTGATGATCACAGTGACGTTATCGCAAATTGGAAGACCCATTGTGAACGACTTGGTGCTATCGCTAAGAAATTAAATGAATATTGTTTTAAATCACTTCATATCACAAGTGAGTTAAATACAGATATCACTTTGGACCTTGTTAAGGATCATATTTGGACTAGCGCTGGACAAATAAACAAAGGTAAACATCAAGTTAGTTATGTAGCGAATATGCCCACAGAAGAGATATTTACTGATCCTAACTGTTATAGTGCTAATGGTATCGTTTATGCATCGCGTCCATTGATGATCGCAGGTAAGCTAGTTACTGATTTTAACATCACTTTTAAAGATGGCTATGCTGTGGCTTGTCAAGCATCACAGAATGAAGATATACTTAAAGATGCATTGTTTAAAAATGATGCGACACGTCGTCTTGGTGAGGTGGCACTAGTTAGTAAACATTCACCGATCAGAAAAATGAATAAAGTATACTTTAATGGACTGATCGATGAAAACGCTGCTAGTCATTTGGCCTTTGGTACCAGTTTTCCAAGTTGCATAAAAAATGGTGAGAAAATGACTAACGAAGAATTACTGGCTAAAGGAGTCAATGTTGCGATATCTCATAATGACTTTATGATTGGTACAGATAAGTTTAAAGTAGTTGGTATCAAGGATGATCAAACTGAGGTTGTGATCATGGAAGATGGCGATTTTATCATATAGGAGGGGAAAATGGCGATTTCAAGAGAAAAGTTTTTGATCAAAGATACGATTAACTCAGCTGAGTTTAAAAGTAAGATCTATTCGTATCGTGACCAAGAACGTATCCGTAATGGATGGTTAAAGAAGAGATTTGATGAAGTATTACCAATGCTCATGGAAAGAAGTGGCATCGATCTTTGGGTGGTTTGTTGTCGTGAGTATAATGAAGATCCGGTATTGACGACACTAGTACCGGTTTCAATGATGAGTGCTAGACGAACAACGATCTTGGTGTTTTATCTTCAGCCTGACAAGACAGTTAAAAGAATGGCATTGACAAGACCGGGTGTTGGTCTAGATGATTATTATGAAGCGGTTTGGACTAATCCTAAAAATTCTAACTGGTCAGATGGTAAGTCATTATTACCAGATGGTAAAGATGTTAAATCTGCTAGTAAACCTGAGACACAATTTGAATGTTTAGCACGTATCATTAAAGAATGTAACCCGAAGAAGGTAGGATTAAATATTTCTAAGGATTACGCTTTTGCGGATGGCTTATCTAAACAATTGTATGATGAGATGGTTGCTGAGTTTGATGAAGATATTAAAGCTAAGATCACATCAGCTGCTGATCTTTGCGTCGGATGGTTAGAGACACGTACTGAAGAAGAGTTGGCGGCTTATACTGGTATCATGCAGATAGCTCATGGTATTATCGATGAAGCTTTCTCATCACGGGTGATCATTCCTGGTGTTACTACTAATGCTGATGTTAAATACTTTATGTTACAAAGGACGATCGATCTTGGTTTAACGCCTTGGTTTGATTATGAAGTATCGATTCGTCGGGCAAAGGTTGGTGAGATCTATCATGAAGCGATCATCATGCCCGGAGATCTATTACATTGTGATATAGGATTTAGATACTTAAATCTATGTACTGATACGCAAGAGAATGCCTATGTATTAAAGATGGATGAAACAGAGGCTCCTGCTTATTTGACACATGCGCTTAAAGTAGTGAATCGTTTACAAGATATAACGATCAGTAGTTTTAAAGAACATTTAACTGGTAATCAGATCTTAGCGAAAGCATTAGCTAAGGCTAAGGATGAGGGAATAAATGCATGTATCTATACCCATCCGATTAATCACCATGGTCATGGCGCTGGTCCAACGATCGGTTTGTGGGATATGCAAAATGGTGTTAAGGGAACTGGTGATTACCCTTTATATAATAATACTTTATATTCACTTGAATTAAACGCAAAGGTTGATATTCCGCAATGGGATATGGTCTTAACCCTTGGAGCTGAAACGGATATTATGTTTGCTAATGATCGCGTCTTTTATGTTGCTGGACGTCAAGAGCAGTTTCATTTGATAAAGTAAGATGAAGAAGATATCAATAATGCGGATGTATGGGCTTATGTCAATGTATTTTATCATTGCCAATTTTGCTCATCCCGTAACTCCAACTTTTATTCAAAATCTTGGCTTAAATGATTATATGTTTGGTGTAGCCTTTGCATCTATGGCTGCGACAAATTTCTTGTTTTCTCCTTTTTGGGGTAAATTATCTAAAAATATAGGTAGTACGAAGATCATGGGCTTTTGCTTCATTGGTTATAGTGTTGCCCAAGCGATATTTGGTTTAGCAGATAGTGAGATGGATATCATTGTTGGTAGAATGTTAGCGGGCTTCTTTAATGGTGGCATTATCGTTAATCAGATGATCTACATCATGGATAATAGTTCAGTTGAAAGAAAGGGACAAAATCTTGCTATAGCAGCTACGATCATGGCAGTGGCTTCTCCTTTTGGTTATTTAATTGGGGGATTAATTGGAGATCATTCGGTTGGTTTGGCATTTGGTCTTCAAGTTGTTGGTTTAATGATCGTAGGTGTGCTACATTGGTTTGTCATTAGTGATCCTGTGATTACTGAGAAGATCGCGTTTAAGGAACTTATCAAACAATCTAATCCGATCAAAGTTGTGATCGATGCTAAAAGCTTACTTAGTTTAACATTAGTGTTTTTCTTTTTGATCGTCATGACTACCTCATTTGCAAGTACTGCTTATGAGCAGTGTTTTAATTACTATATTAAGGATCAATTTGGTTTTCCACCTTCATATAATGGATTATTAAAGGCAGTAGTTGGTTTTATCACTTTTGCGGCAAATTCAACGATAACGATGTGGTTATTGAAGAAAACGAATATAAATCGTTCGATCATCTTTGTTTTATCAATTTGTTTATCGATGATGATCGCTATCGTCTTGATTGATGATATCGTACCATTTATCATCATTAATGTTGTATTCTTTGGCTTTAATGCTATTTACTTACCTTTGATGCAAGCGATATTAGCTAAGTTTAACCAGGGTGAAGGTAATGGCGGAGTATTGGTTGGTTTGTTTAATTCAATGCGTTCCTTCGGCATGGTATTTGGTTCTTTGTTTGCAGGCTTTATTTATACTGTGGGACCAAAACTATCATTTGTGTTTAGTGGTGTTGCTTTTGCAATCAGTATTGGCTTTGCTTATTTAACTTATCGACAGATTAGGATTAAATTTAAGACAACGGGATCATAAAAGATCCCTTTTCTTTAATGATTGTTTTTCGTGTATACTAGTGATGGAGAGTATGTTTATGAATTATATCGCGATCATTATCATAGGATTTGTCCTATTGTCACTTGCTATGATCATAGGTAAGAAAATAGCCGGTTTCTTAGGATTAATAAAGGAGTTAAGATATACGGCATTAGGTTTAGCTTTTATTTTGGCTGTATTATTTGTTTTGTATGTTCCATTAGTTTATTTTGAAATGTCAGCATTGATCACAAATGCTACATTTATGATCGTTTTGATCATCATTGCTATTTATGCATTATTTAATATTAAAGAGTTATTTGATCAAGATATTAAGATGACGTTAATCAACCTTGGCTATGTAATACTATTTGTTTATCTTTCAACTAAGATAACACTTGGGGAACAAACAGGTGATTCCAATTTTTATTTCACGATCGTACAACGTAATATCAATAGTGATATCTTAGGCCAGTTTTATGGTTATAATGGTGGTATTTTTAGCGAAATGGTAATAGGGATTCAATATGCATATCAAGCTTTTTATCAGATGTTTTCTGCTATTCTTTGGGCTTTACGTTTAGTATTTGATGATATATTTCTTGATCATGCAATTTATATGTGGTTGGCTAATATCATTTTTTATTATATAAGTTTTGAAGCGATCATTAATGTGTATCTTTTGTTTAGATCGAAAATAAGTTTCTTGATAAATATTCTATTTAGTGGCTTTTTTCTGGGTTCTTTGTATTACAATTTGTCTTTGCCACATGTAGGAGTAATCTTTATGGTTGCACTATTGACTAATTTGATCATTCATCTATTTGGGAATTATGATAAAGTACAATCAAAGTGGTTATTGATAATTTATTCTTTTGCAATGATCAGTTGTGCTAGTACAGGATTGTTTATATCGTTCTTTTTAGCTTATGCATATATTATAAGTAAGATTATTAATAAAGAAGACAAGATTATCGAAAGTATCTATTTGATAGCTTTACCGATAATGATTTATGGAATGATATTTATTGATAATATTATATTTAGCTTTGCTTGTATTGTATTGGAATTAGTGCTTTTATCAGTGCGTTATTTAATCTTGTACAAAAAAGCTTGGCAAAATTATATTGGAAATGCGATCAAAGCTCTAGGGGTTATCATTCCATTGTTATTTGTGTTGATTGGGATTTTTTATATTAGACCCAATGACTTTAGCGACTATATAATGCACTTCTTTATACCACATTCAAGTTATGATCGAGTGCAGGATTATTTTGTCTTTGATAACATTTTTAGTATTACAAAGAATGTTTTATATTATATAAGTATATTATCATTAATACTCATTAAGAAATATCGATCTTTTGCGATGATCATCGTTATCGTATTTTTGACTTTTGCTAATCCCTTTGTTATGCCATTTGTGATCCGTTTTATGACACGAATCGAAGTATATCAGCGTACTTTTTATCTGTTGTTTAATACGGGCTTTGTTATGTTGGGATTTAGTGTATTGTATAATTTTATATTAGAAAAAGGTTTTATCAAAAATATCGTATCAGTAATGCTCATTATTGTATATGGATTCTTTTCATGGTCTCAACTTACTGGTTTTTATCATATCATATACAAACCAGGTGATGACTTTAACCCGCTTTATAAAGTACATCAGGGACAGATTGATGTCTTGAATGCTTTAAATTATGAAATTAAAGTAAATAGACTTGTTTGTCCTGTTGTGATATCACAGATTGATGCAACGATCATGTTAGAGCCAAACATAACTTTGATCAATGGTGTTCCCCAACGACATGATCCTCTAAAAGCTTATCCGAATGATCCAGTGTTGAATGAACTAGTCAATATTTTCCATTCTCCAATTTACGATGGAGATGATGGTAGACGTTTTAATTCAGACTATATGAATTTATCATTATTACTTGATCAAGCGAAAGTAGATTATGTTATCGTAAGAAAGACTTTATATGTAACCAATAATGAAAATGAGTGGGTGCCTTTGTATTCTTATCTATTTGATTCTAATAAGTTAATATATGAAGATGATGATTATATTTTATTTAGACATTATCATTAAAAAATGATTAAATAGATGTGTCATGATACAAAAAGGAGTTTATTAATGAAGCCAATCATCATTGTTCCAGCCTTTAATGAGGAAGCTAATATCGAAAAAGTGATCGATATGATAAGCGTGCTAAATATTGATTATATTGTCATTAATGATGGTTCTGTTGATGATACGGAAATGGTACTTAGAAGAAAGAATATTGAGCATCTTTCATTAAGTGTCAATGTTGGGATTGCTGCAGTAACGCAAATGGGGTTTCGATATGCGATTGATAATGGTTATGATGCTGCTATTGTGGTTGATGGTGATGGACAGCATCCAGCCCATTTTGTACTAAGACTTCTTGAAGAATTGGATAGTGGCAATGATTATGTAATTGGTTCAAGGTTTATTGGTCGCAAAAAGCCATGGAACATGAGAATGATAGGTAGTCGCATCATTACAGCTTGTATCTATCTTGTTTGTGGTAAAATGATCTATGATCCAACTAGTGGTATGAGAGCCTTGAAAAAAGGCGTATTATTAGAATTTGCGCGTGATATGAACTATATAGCGGAGCCCGATGCTTTGGCTTATCTATTAAGAAAAGGTTATAAGGTTAAGGAAGTATTAATTAATATTGAAGAGCGAAAAGGCGGAGTAAGTTATTTTATTGATCCGATACGTTCAATTAAGTTTATGATTAGTGTGATAGTTAGTGTTTTACTAATTCAATTATTGCGAGGTAGAAATGAACATTAAATTACAGTTGGTATTGATCGTTTTAGTGTTGATCATGGATTACATTATCTTAAGGAATATTCATAAGTCAAAGATAGATATCAGATATGCGATCATTTGGATATTATTATCATTATCAATATTTTGGATGATAATATTTCCAAAAACACTTGATGAACTGGCATCGTTTTTAGGTATTGCGACTCCTACTAATGCCTTATTTATGATCAGTTTCTTTATCAGCTATGTAATGATATTTTATCTGTTTAAAAAGATATCGATCCATCTTGATGCGATCAAAGATATGAATTATGAGTTAGCTAAATTACGCAAAGAAGTTACGGAGCTTAAAAATGAAAGAAAAAACGACTGAACGCTTACTGGCGATCACAGGTGGTTTTGTTCCTTTTAATGATACGGTTACCTTGTTATCGTATAAACATCTTAGACCTTTAAATTATCAGATAGATGTTGTAGCTTTAGCAGCTAAAGCTGATGAATCGATCATTAGCGAACTTCAAAACGATCCTGCTTTTAAGAAATTCAATGTTGAATACGTTAGTGAGTATGATAAAACAGTAGCTTCTTTAGACAATAAAAATGTGTTTAAAGCGGTTTATAATATCTATCGTTATATAAAGAGTTGTGTTAAAAAGGCAGCTGGTAATGACTATAAGATCGTTTATTCATCCAGTTTACCTGCTTTCACGATGTTGGCCGCTTATTTGATCAAAAGAAAAAATAAGAATATTTTTTGGATCGCATCATTTTCAGATCCATTAATAAATTCTCCTTATAAATATGATCAGCAAAGAATTAAGGAATATGATCTGATCACAAGAATTGGTTTTCATGTGTATATTTTTATCTATATGAATAATTGGTATGAAAGATTAGCTATCAAGAAAGCTGATCGGATCATCTATGTTAGTGAAGAACAACGTGATTTTATGATCGCAAATCATCAAGATCAAAAAGCATTGTTAGCAAGATCAAGGGTGGTCGGTTTTAATTATATAAAGGATTGGCAGATGTATAGACGTTTGCTTGATCCTTCTCAACAAGTTA
>JAQUCI010000052.1 GCA_028686295.1 Erysipelotrichaceae bacterium
TTTTTTGATCAACTAAAGTGTAGTTAGTATAAAATGATTCATTATCTTCGGATTCTTTAGGGGTAATGTCGGTTACTGGTTCTTCATTATTTGGGTCTGGATCATCATTGATTTTTGGAGTACAAGCGACAAACAAGAAATTCAATAAAATAAAAGTTAAAATCCAACATTTACGCACCTTATTTACCTCTCTTTCTAAGGTTACTATAATTAGATTATACACCTTAAAAAAACTGGTGATGCAACGTTTTAGTTTGGACTTAATATAATCTTTGATTGATAAGTAATACAGTTTATGACTGTTTAGAATTGATACTATCTATTATCTTATTGATTAAAACATTCTTTTGTAAAACAAAAGATGTTTCATCATTAAAGTAGAGAACAGAAGTATTGATCAACATTCCATTTTCTTTGTTTATGATGATTGGAACAAAACCAATATGATTATTGTTAGCTTTGTAGTATAGTTTTTCAAGGTGAGTAAACCCAGTGTAGACTTCCTTCATGTTGGGGCTATCATCATTGTATTTTATATCGGGAAAGATCATTATTTGTTCACCTTTGTCAAGAATATCAATACTTAGTTTTAATGTTTTGATTATGTCTTTTGAATCACGGTAAACAGGTATTGACCGAGAAGATCTTACAAGTGGAGGTATAAGCAAAGCACACAAAAAAGATAGGATAAGAGCTATCACTCTAGGTAATTTGATCGTCTTGATAAAAGTGAAGTTATAATACATGTCAAAACAGTCTTTAAAGTTAAACAGATGATCAACAACCCAAAAACTTACTGTGTCTGGTAACCATGTTAATGCAAGAAATGGTCCATAGAAATTTTGATGATGTCCGATCAAGATATATTCTTTACTAAATATTTGATCATCAATCTTAACATTTCCTTTTATAAATAAGCGAAAGATTAATCTTACTAATTTGAAATAAAGGCCTTTTTTTGTATGTATCGTTTTTTCGCTAAAGACCCAGTGTTTTTGAATTTGATAACTAAAAACACCAAGGCTCATATCGGATATCATCTTTGCTAGTACTTCGTTAGTTGAAAAAACATTATTTATTAGGTATGTGATAATAGTTGTTGATATAAGAAGCGTTAACCATAGCATATAATAACGAACAAAAGACCGATCATGAGTATTCTTCTTTTTATAGAATAGAACTTTATTAAGATTATAATTAACAAACGATGAGGTAATACGAGCAATAATGGTTGCGATTATAATAGCTTTACCTGAACCTAATATAGGTTTTATAAAGAACACTACAATGGTAAAGATAGTGATATCAGTTATAGCTGAGATAATGAAATTTCTTGAATATTTAGCTATTCTTTTTATAGAATCGATAAACTTCTTCATTGTTCTTTACTTTCGTTATCAAAGTATTGAAGTTGATCTGTTGATGATTGGTCATCTAATGATGTAGGTTTACCAACATGTTTGATCTGTTTCCAGTCAACGGTCTTTTTGAAAAGTGATATTGTTTGTAATGGAATAAAGCACAGGACAAAAAACGGATATAACAAAATACCGATAATTATGTTTTTAGAAATCACTAAGCGTTTTTCTAATGATAAGACAATTAAAGCTATCAATACAACATAAAGATATGTTCTGAATATAGTTAATGGTAAAGTATGGATAAGATAATCATTTGATGATATCAATATTGATAAGACAAAGGCAAAAGGAATTAGGGATTGAGCATATGTAAAAATAAGTTGTATCAAAGCATCAAAAGCGTACTTAAAGCTATTCTTTGTGAATAAGGCCTTGATCAGATCATTAAACTTTAGTAAAACAACATGCATTATTCCGCTCATCCAACGCTTACGTTGACTCATTGAAGCTTTAAAGCTGGTTGTTTGCTCATCATAGGTAATCGCATCTTCGCAAAAAGCGATCTTTTCGCCTTTGATGGCACATATAGCAAAGAACTCGGCATCTTCGGTTATCGAGATCGTATTAAACCCACCTAACTCTTTTAAAAAAGAACGCATTACAGCAAATCCTGTACCAACGACTCTCGCGGATAATCCTAATCTGACTCTTGCTCGGTTTAAAAATAGATTAGCTGTACAGAAATGAATGTCATAACAGGTGGCAAGCCAAGATTCTTTGTTGTTTTTAGCTAGTATCCTACTTTTAGCAACTCTTGCACCATTACCCAAGGTCTGATTCATTGATGATATGAAGTTAGGGCTGGCAACATTATCAGCATCAAATATCAAGAAGGCATCATAGTTTTCTTTATCATTGATTAACTCATTGATCGCAAAGCGTAGAGCGCCTCCTTTATATTTAACATTTGATGGAGCATGCAAAACGTACGCGCCTCTAGCTGTGGCGATAGATGCGGTATCATCAGTACAATTATTTGGTATCACATAAATATCGATTAACTCATGTGGATAGTCTTGTTTTTTTAAACTGATAATGATGTTAGTGATACAATCTTGTTCATTTCTTGCGGGTATTAACACAGCAAATTTAAGGAATCTATCAATGTGTTTTTCTTTTTTCTTGCCAAGAAGCGAAAACAAAGATATTATGCCAAAGTAAATGGCAAATGCTTTAAGGATAAACAAATAAGTTGTGTACAATAAATTTAATATATTGATAAAGCTCACCTCAGTAAATAAAACCATGTTGTTCGTTTCACTTGAGTTATGTGTATTCCAACTTCATTATAACATTTAATAATGAAACTATATGATCCGATAGTGTTCGTTTAGTAAAAATTTAAAATTTCTTTATAAGTCTTAGTAATTAGTTTATGATTATTTTACATAACTAATAAATACAAGTAGGTGAAACATATGATTAGAGAGAATAACAAAAAAGAAGAGACATTTAATACCATTACTCATAGTGTAGGAATTATATTTGGCATTATTGGTTTGATATTATTATTGATGGTTTCAATCAAGGAAAAGAACATTACAAAAATAATTAGTTTTAGTATATATGGAGTTTGTATTATAGTGATGTTTTTATCATCTACTCTATATCATAGTATTTCGACAGAAAAAGCAAAAAGTATTCTGAGAGTTTTTGATCATGCATCAATATTTATTTTTATTGCTGGTACGTATACGCCAATTGTAACATTAACGCAAACGGGGGGATTAAGAGTATTATTGCTAGTAGGTATTTGGGCTATTGCTTTATTTGGGGTAGTGTTTAAGATATTTACGTATGGTAAATTTGATAGATATAAGGGTGTTTCTCTAGTTTTATATATTGGTATGGGATGGATAGCTATTTTTCCAATAAGGGCGATCATTAATGCAACTAGCATTAATTTCTTTTATTGGATATTGGCTGGTGGTCTTTTATATACTGTTGGTACTATCTTCTATGGAAATCGGAAAATTTCTTTAAATCATGGTATTTGGCATCTATTTGTATTAGGAGCTAGTGTCGTTCATTTTGTGGGAATTTACTTTTATTTAGCTTAAAATAAAAACCGATTCATATTATTAAATGTTTATATTAGTAACATATTCTTTAGTATGTTATTATTTAAAAAAAGGAAACGATAATGAAACTTATAACTGATACCGGTTCAATCATGAGCCAAGAAAGAGCTAATGAATTAGATATTATATTATTACCATTACAAGTTGAAGTTGCGGGGAAGAACTATCGCGATTATTTTGAACTTGATTCCGATGAGTTTATTAAGATGATCGAAGAAGTAAATCCTACATCGTCACAACCGGCTATTGGGGAGGTAATGAATGCTTATGAAAGCGTTGATGAAGCATTACACATAACAATGACTAAAGGATTAAGTGCCACTTATGATTCAGCATTAGGAGTGATAGAATCAAATAATATTAAACACATAAGATTGTTTAATTCTAAAACACTTGCTGGCACTGAAAAATATCTTGTAGAGTTAGCTGCGAAATTACTTAATGTAAGACCACTAGATGAGATTGTAGCTAGAATGGAAAAATGTTTGACTCAGTGTCAATCTTACCTTATACCTAGTGACTTTGGATTTTTACGTAGAGGGGGAAGACTTTCGCCACTAGCTGCGACTTTAGGTGGTTTGATCAAATTGAAACCAATCGTTACCCAAACTGAAGGTAGTGAAAGACTAGAGAAACTAGGATTTGGTCGAACTTGGAATCAAGCTATCAATCAGATCGTTTCAAAGATGATCGAGAATGGCGTTGATCATCGTCATAAGATTTATATTTCGCATGCCCAAAATATGGAAGCTGTTGAAATAGCTTTAAAGACGATAAAGGAAAAGAATGCTAATATAGAGATAGAAATAATGTCCTTATCTCCAGTCATGATAACTCAGGGTGGACCAGGATGTATGGCTATTCAGTATATACTAAAAGACATTGGTTAAAGAGATGAAGTGACATGATATTGAATGTCACTTTTTTATAAATATAGTTTAAAATTTTAAATATTGAGTGTAGAATTGAATTATAAAGATCTATAAAATATCATTTTTAATTTATCATGAAAGGTTGGAGCATCATATGCGAAGAAGAATGCTGTTTGTAGTGTTGATCGTATTGTTTTTAGGTTTATTTGATCCATTTAAGATCAAAGCTGAAAATGATGAATATGCTTGGGTACTAATAGACGCTATCGATTATCGTAATGAAGATAAATGGAAGATAGCAGATGATCATGAGTCTTATGCTTATTCGTATAGTTATAATCGGGGTATTTATGAAGCTAGTGTGACTTATGAAGGCGATGATATCTATGATCAAGGTTTAACTGGAACATTCGGGATTAAGGCAACTTTTGGTAATATACCAAATGTGATCTATCCAAACGAAGCGGTAGTCATTGATTTTTCATTCAGTCAAACTATAAACTCTACAAAGGGATTATCATTTACCGGTTATGCAACAGCAGATTTTGATCAATGGGACGTTGGTCCAGGAGGTAGAACCGGTGGTAGCATCATGTTCGCTGATAGTGAAGGAAATACCAACTTCACGACTTCCACAACTGATGATAATTCTTACTCAGGGCAATTAACAGCTTCGTTGGGTTCTGGAAGAGAAGGAAGTAGAATAGCTTTAAGAGTCCAAATGTCAATTGGTACAGCAATGGGTACTAATTTCATCTATGACTGGCAAAAAGTAGAAGATGCTACTGCTAATACAGATGACATCATGGTAACTCCACCTAAAAAGAAAGTACCAATAGAGCAGAACTATGAATTCTGGGAAAAATGGGCTGAACAAGCTAACAAATGGACAGAAGCTGATATTGAAGAAGCTAAAAACACAAGTAAAATTGTAAAATACGGAGATTTACATGGTGAAGTTATAGTATTGAGAGGCTGGGAAGAAGACATTGACCAAGCTATCTTTGTTGATTTTGATACCCCAATATATCATGGAGATCTGATCATAACTAAAAGAAGAAGTGGAGCGATCTTATCTTTTTCTGATATGTCCACTTATCAAATGGAAGAAAATACTTCTATCATCCTTGATATAAAATCAGAAAAAACAACAAATATTGAACAACTGGCAGGCGTTATTTGGGGAAACTTTAAGAACATGATGAAAGATGGTTCATTAAATATCGAAATGGGACAAGCGGTTGCAGGAATTAAAGCAACGACATTTGTTTGTGAGGTTTATGAAGAGGTATCCACTTTAAAAGTTATCGAGGGATCGATCGCATATACTTCATTACATACAAATGATCAAGTGTTGGTCAATGCTGGAGAGATGGTTGATGCTCACAAGAATGGACTTGATGAAGTAATGACATTTGATATTGAAGAAGAGAAAATTAAATGGTCAGATGTGTATGAATATATTAATCAACAAGAAAAGGATGATGAGAAAGAAGAACTTGTTGATGATGTAAGCGTACAGATTGAAGAAGACACTGAGCAAAGTGGTTTTTGGCTCTACATTATTGGTGGAGGAATTATAGTAATTGGGCTAAGTATTGCTTTATTAAGTAAGAAAAAAGGAAATTCTAAGTAAATATCAGTTTGTTTACATTGATTGGTTATCAATCTATAATTAGATTATGATATTAGATTGGAATTATCATGGATAAACGTTTTAAATTGCTTTTCGTATTATTAATATTTGTTTTTGGTATTTTTACCTATTCTCATCTTAATGATCAAATTGAAACTGTTAATGTATACAAGATCGAAGTTGTAGAGGATAAGGCTTATACTAAACTTGAAGAGGTTGTTTATTATCTCTATACATTTGATAAGTTACCAAATAATTATCTTACAAAGAATGAAGCAATGAGCTTAGGATGGATAAGTAGTGAGGGCAATTTGTGGGAAGTGACTGATATGAAGAGTATTGGAGGAGATATTTTCTATAATCGTGAACGACAATTACCAAACGCTGATCAGAGAGTATGGTATGAGTGTGATATCAATTATCAAGGTGGGTTTCGAAATGCTGAGCGTTTAGTATATTCCAATGATGGCTTATTTTACTATACAGATGATCATTATGATACATTTACCGAGATAACGATAAAGGAGTAAAATATGATTCATATCGTCATTGATGGAAAACTGCTTAAAACAAAGGCTATGTTTCATGAACATATGGTTAAAAGTTTAGCTTTTCCATATTATTATGGTAATAATCTAGATGCATTATGGGATATCTTGAGTACAACAAGTGAAGTTGTTGATATCATGCTTGTCAATCAAAAAGATTTAAGACATAGTCTTGGTGATTATGCTAATGCTATAATTGCGTTGCTTGAGGAAGTAACTAAAGTAAATTCAATGATTAAATTTTATCAGATAAAAGATGAATGATCGATCGGAGGCAATGATGAATGAGTTTGAGAAATTAGGGGTATTTTATTTAGGTAAGGAATATGACATGAAAGGATCATCATTAAAAGATGATCTTGTATTACTTAAATCAAAGGATTTAACAACCCATGCTGTTATCATCGGGATGACAGGTAGTGGTAAGACTGGTTTGGGCATAGGAATGATAGAAGAAGCGGCGTTAGATAATATACCTGTGATCGCTATTGATCCAAAGGGTGACCTAACTAATTTGGCTTTGGCTTTTCCTGGTTTAAGTCAAGAAGAATTTAGACCATGGATCAACTTACAAGAAGCAAGTAATAAAGGAAAAAGTCCTGATGAATATGCTTTAGATCAAGCAAACATGTGGAAAAAGGGTTTAAAAGATTGGGGACAAGATGGTAAAAGGATAGAAGCTTACCAAAAAGCTGCTAATGTCACTATTTATACCCCAGGTGGATCAGGTGGTGTTGGTGTAAGCGTATTGAAGTCATTTAAGGCTCCATCTGATAAGATAATCAAGGATAATGAAGCATTTAATGAAAAGATCAATATAACAACAGTAAGCATATTGTCGTTGATAGGTATCACAGCGGAATCATTTATAAATCGTGAATCGATACTGATAGCGAACATCTTAGAAAATGCTTGGCGAGATCATCAAGATTTAGCGTTGGAAGATCTGATATTAGCGATTCAAAATCCAACTTTTGATAAAGTTGGTGTTATGACATTAGAGAGTTTTTATCCTGCTAAAGAACGATTTGAATTAGCGATGATGTTAAATAATCTATTAGCTTCTCCTAGTTTTTCAACATGGTTAAATGGTGTTGATCTAGATATTGATCGGTTTTTATATGATGAGAATGGTAAAGCACAGATATCGGTTTTTACGATATCGCATTTAAACGATGATCAACGAATGTTTTTTGTGACGATGTTATTGAATGAGATGCTATCTTGGACAAGGATGCAATCTGGAACAGGTAGCTTAAGAGCAATGCTGTATATGGATGAATTATATGGGTATTTACCACCAATAGCTAATCCACCATCAAAACAACCTTTATTGACATTGTTAAAGCAAGCAAGGGCATTCGGACTTGGGCTGGTATTGTCTACGCAAAATCCAGTAGACCTTGATTATAAGGCATTATCCAATGCTGGAACTTGGTTTATTGGTCGTTTGCAAACCCAAAGGGATAAAGAGAGGGTAATGGCTGGTCTTGAAGGGGCTGCGGTAAGTGGCATCTTTGATAAGGATAAAACAGAAAAGATCTTATCAGGGCTTGGTAAAAGAGTGTTCTATCTACACAGTGTCCATGATGACAAGCCTAAGATATTCACTACAAGATGGGTATTATCTTATCTAGCTGGTCCTTTAACTAAAGATCAGATATCAATGTTACCTAAAAATACGATAGATCGAAAAGATGAAATGATGATCAATCATGATCAAGTGGATGATCAACTTGAGGTTCAACGGTTTAACAAGGCTCCAGTATTACCATCTATGATCAAACAAGTCTTTTTGCCAAGTGATAATGGTATTTTAGCGAATATGGAGTATCAGCCATATGTATTATGTATTGCGGATGTTATATATAAAAGCACAAAATATAATGTTGCCACTAGTAAGAATTATTGTTATCTTGTTAAATTGGAAAATGGTTTGATCGCTCTAGATTGGCAAAGATCATATCCAATTGATATTGATATAAATGATCTAAATAATACTTCACATAAAGATATTCCTTTTGGTGAATATCCAAGTGTTGTTTCAGAAGTCAAAAAATATGATGAGTGGGAGCGATTATTTATTCAGTTCGCTAAAACAGCACTTAGTGTTAACTTGTTATCTAGTCCATCATTTAAAGTTGTGGGAGAAATTGGAGAGGATCAACGTGATTTTAAGATTAGATTGCAACATATCGCTCATGAGCAACGTGATAATACTATGAATGAAGTTAGAAGAAAGTATGAGATCAAACTAGATAAATTAAAGGATAAACAAAACAAAGCACTACAAGCATTAGATAAGAAAAGCGCTCTAGCAAGTCAAAAGAAGATGGATGCGGCATTGTCCGCAGGAGGTGCGATCTTAGGGGCATTATTTGGTCGAAAGATCACAACAACATCTATTAATCAGGTTAGAACTGCTGTCAGGAGTACATCAAGAGCACTATCAAGCGGTAAAGACATTGATATCGCTCAAGATACAGTAGAGGGTATTGAAGAACAGATCAAAGCCATGAATATGGAACTTGAACAAGAATTAGCACAGATTGCT
>JAQUCI010000053.1 GCA_028686295.1 Erysipelotrichaceae bacterium
ATTCTAAGCAATATAAGCTCTTAACATCCACAGTAGTTTTTCATACTCAGTTAAATAACCAGTGAAGATATCAGCAGTCACTACATCATGTTCTGTTTCTGCTAATTCTATTATACTTTTGTATCTCTTATCCAATATTCAACATCTTTTTTAAGTGCTCTTATCGCATCATCAGCTTCGATGAAATCGTCAGTCAATTCTTTGGTATTAGTCAATTCTAAAGCCTTTTTCATATTAGCCACTGGTTTTTCACCCAAAGCCAATATCCTCTCTGCTATATCATCAATTATCTTTGCCGTTTCATCATAAAGTTCTTCGAATTTCTCATGTAACTTAAAGAATCCTCTTCCTGTTACATACCAATGTAGATTATGTAACTTTATATACATGACCATTTGATCAGCTAAGTAAGCGTTCAATCTTTCTGTTAATTTCATGTTATCTTTCACCTTTGATCACTTTTTGGTAATTCTCTTCGATTGTCTGCCAATCAATTACTTCAAAAAATTCCTTTACATAGTTACCTCTTAGATTTTTATGTTTTAAATAGTAAGCATGTTCCCATACATCAATTCCAAGGATTGGTTCAATTCCATTTGCGTCCATTAATGGATTATCTTGATTTGCTGTTGAAGATAAATATAATTTACCTTGTTTATCAGTTGATAACCAAGCCCATCCCGAACCAAATCTTCCCAGCGCTAATTTTGTCAATTCTTCCTTTAATGATCCAAAACCTGACAATTGATCATTGATCGCTTTGGCTAAATCACCTACTGGTTCTCTTTTACCGTTTGGTGATATCGTTGTGAAATATAAATTATGGTTATAATAGCCACCACCATTATTTCTAATAGCCGTTCTTAAACCTTCATCTTCTATCTTGGCTAACGAGCTTAATAATACTTTAATATCAAGATCGATCACCATTGCCTTTGTAGCCGCATCATTTAAATTCTTGGTATAACCAGCATGATGTTTCAGATAATGAGTTTCCATCGTCAAAGCATCTACATGCGGTTCTAGTGCATTAAAATCATAAGCTAATTCAATTTGTTTAAACATAATTTCCTCCTTTATTATCATTGTCAACTAATTGTGTTAGTTGTTCCTAACTTATCTATATGATACCATTTTTATTTTATTCAGCAACTAATATGCCCATGCTTTTCTTGCATAAAAAAAGATCGCCAAGCGATCAATTATATCATCTAAATGGTGGTATATCGTATGTTAACCCAATCAATCTAAATGCTCTTTTATATAGGTAATATCCATAAATACCAAAGATCAACATTCCCCAATCAAAAGCCATAAACAAGATGAAATCATATAAGCCATGTAGAATAATTGGTGAAACAATGGCTAAAATTTGATAATACACTTTCTGTTTTGGATAAGCTTTACTTAATCCCAGATAGTAACCCATGGTAATTGCAAAGATCGTATGAGCTGGAACAGCAGTTACCGCTCTTAATAATGCCGTAGAAGTTCCATATGCTAAGACATACATGATATTTTCAACCGTCGCAAAACCAAGTGAAACTAAAACACAATAAATAATACCATCATAAATCTCATCAAATGCCTTATCCTTATAAGCAACGATCAAAGTAACAACATATTTTACCCCTTCTTCGATCAAACCAATACCAAGTACGCTATATACGAGTACGCCCATCATTGTCGATATGTATATGGTGTTAGGTAAAAAATTTTCTAGAAAGATCGCTGGTATGACGCTCAAACAGCCAACGATAAATAATTTTATCAATAATGATAGCGGTTCTCTTTTATAACGATCAAACCAAAGTATAAAAGCAATGATGATTATCGTAGGTAAGATAGCTAAGATTAAATTAAACATATACCACCTTTTCTTTTATTCTATAATAACACGGCTATCAAAGAATGATAACTAACGATTATCATAAAAAAGCGAAACGATATGTTCCGCTTTATTGTACAAACAGTGGTATCAATGTCTTAGTATTAACATCAACAAGTCCAAGATCACTCATCTTTACATTAGGAATAACCGGTAACGCCAGGGTTACGATTCTCAACAAGGGATTTTCTAACATAGTTAAACCTAAACGATAATTAGCCTTTTTCATCAGGTTAGCATCAATTGCCAACTCTTCAGCAGGTTTAAAAGATAATAGACCACCAATCGGTAAGGCGAGTGTATGGATGATCTCATTATTTTCAACTGCCACCATACCACCAGCTACTTCTTTGATACGCTTAGCAGCAATCAAAGCATTTTCTGCATTATCATAAACGATCGTTAAGTTATGTGAATCATGAGAAACAGTTGATGCTAAAGCACCATGAGTCGTACCAAAACCCCTAACAACGTGCAAGGCAATATTATCTTTACCATAACGGTTGATAACAGCTACAAATTTAAGATCGGGATCATTTAATTGTAATCTAAAGTTGACTACATCCAATTCTTCAACAACTGCATCTGTTGTTGATAATGTATGATCAAAAAATGTCATGACATTAACTTTTATCTTACCATTAGCGATTGGAGCCTTAATCATTAGATCTTCAACCGTTAACTCTTTAAAATTGATAGAATTCTTATATTCTAGATTGAAATTTCGATCTTTGATCTCAACTTTTAATCGATGATCTTCAACAACATGTTTTCCTTCGAAGAACACCGCTGTTGGGCGCATTTTTGCAAGATCAGGTAATAATACGATATCGGCCACATACCCTGGAGCTAAAGCTCCAAGATTATCCATTTTTATCTCTCTAGCCGTATTCAACGTAGCACTTTTTATGGCATCGATCGGATTCATTCCACACTTGATCGCTTCTTTGATAACATCATTGATATGACCAACTTTTAGGATATCCTCAGATTCACGATCATCTGTACACAAGCACAAAGTATCAAAATATCGACTGTGCTTTATACCATCCCAAATCGCTGGAATATTTTTACACATACTACTATCACGCATGTCAATATACATACCACTTCGATACTTAAGATAAGCTTCCTCACTTGCTCGGCTTTCGTGACAAGTTTTTGGTCCACCACACAGATAAGCACTTAATGATCTACCCCTTAAAAATGGAGCGTGTCCTTGAATATAAAGACCATTATCTTCAGCCACTTTGATGATATCCATCATCCTATCTTCAGCATTGATCACCGCTAAAAAGTCCATAACTTCCGCTAATCCAATGACTCTTGGTAAAGCAGTCAGTTCACTGATCTGTTTAGCTACAAAATCAGCTCCAGCATTCTCTAAATTTGGTACTGCTGGTACACAAGATGGAATGTCGATATATTGACGCATTGGTAGGTCACTACCTGCATCATGCATGTAAAAAACACCATCTACTCCCCAAACATTACCTATTTCATGGGGATCGGTTACCACCGTTGTCGTTCCCCAAGGCAACACCGCCTTACAAAAATTTGCTGGAGTCATCATTGAACTTTCAATGTGAACATGAGCATCAATTAAACCAGGAATCGCAAACTGTCCTTTGGCATCATAAACTGATTTAGCACCTACATCGCTTAAGTCATCATATTCAATGTGACTGATAAAACCATCATATATAAAGATATTACCTAAGATTATCTCTCCTGTAAAAAGATTGACAACCTTGGCATTTTTTATAACTAGATCATTTTGGCTCTTATTCATAGCTGCATTGATCAAAGCTCTTCTATCCTTTATCTTTATTTTCATTATTTCCCCTTTCTTACGATCTATATCTTAAGCATATACAAAATATAGCAATAATGGTATAGCCAAAACATACATACCTGGATGTACATCTTTAAATTTACCAGTTGCGATCTTGATAAACACAAACGCCAAGATACCAGCAGCGATACCAGCAGCGATCGATCCCATAAAAGTACCAAACATGATCATTACAAATGGACCAAACGCTTCTGTAAAATCACTAAAATCAATATCTTTAAATCCTTGGATCATTAAGAAACCAACAAAGATCAATGCTGGACCCGTTGCAGCATCAGGGATCATTAAGATCATTGGTGCAAAAAACATCATGATAAAGAATAATGCCCCAGTAACTAAAGCCGTAAAGCCAGTCCGACCACCAGCTTCAACGCCTGCAGATGATTCAACATAGGTTGTTACTGTTGTACAACCGGTTGCTGCACCAACACACGTACCGATAGCATCAACTAAGAAAGGTTTTTCAATACCTGGTAAGTTACCATCTTTATCTAACATATTAGCCTTACCAGCAACACCCAATACCGTACCCAATGTTGAAAAGAAATCACCAAAGAAAGCAATAAACATTAAAACTGCACCCTCAGCTGTCCAGATCGTTGAGAAATCCAGTTTACCAACCACATTACTGACAGTTGAAAAAGAAGGAACACTAAACAACCCACTTGGAACACTTGTAATACCAAGGGGAATGCCGATGATCGTCGTTACGATTATGCCAATCAACATAGCACCCTTAACTTTATAAGCCGTTAAAGCTGCGATCAACAACAAACCAAACAAAGAAAGCAATGTTGATACTTTAGTAAAGTCACCCATACCAAGACCATTACTAAAATCACATATACCAGTGCTCTTTAAACCAAGATAAGCAATGAAAAAACCAATACAAGCACCAATCGATACTTTAATGTTCTTAGGAATCATCCTAACGATCAAATCCCTTACACCAAAGACCGATAAAATCACAAACACTACTCCACTTACCATTACCATACCCATGATCTGCGCAAATGATATAGATCCTGCTTGAAGCATGCCACCAAACATAAAATTAGAACCCATACCACAAGCTAAAGCAAATGGTAGATTAGCATAAAAAGCCATAAATAGAGTTATGACACAAGAGATCAAAGCGGTAGTGATCATTACAGCTTCTTTTGTGATCAATAGACCATTGACATCAATTAGTTCAGGAACACCAAAACCAACGATCGCATTTGGCTGTAAGATCAGAACATAAGCCATTGTCATGAAAGTAGTAAGACCGGCGATAAGTTCAACACTAAAAGAAGTTTTCCTTTCAGAGAACTTAAAAAACTGCGAAAGCTTTTCCATATTATTTTCTTCCTCCTATAAATATGTTCAATAGTTCATCACTGACAAAACATCTTCATAGGTTTTGCCATAGTATCTTATTTACGGTAAGATGTAGAAACTGTCCACCCTATTAGGACATTATATGACCATTGATGTTTACATTCTAACATGAATATCATATTTGAAAAGAGTTAACATTATGAAATCGTTTACAAATTCCAAATAAAAAAATCTGTGATAATTCACAGATAAATTTTAATCTGGTCCCCGAGGTCGGACTTGAACCGACACGGTATCGCTACCGGTGGATTTTGAGTCCACTGCGTCTACCAATTTCACCACCCGGGGAAGATGTGTCTAATAGGTATTTTAAACCATCACCAAATAAATGTAAACTATTCTTTTTTACTTTCAGCACTAATATCTTCTTCATCATCAGTTTTATTGATCAGTTCAATATCTTCTTTATCCTTATCAAAGAAATTCTTTATATCATTTTTAGTAGAATTATATTTGTCAGTTAAATACTGTTTGGTATTCTTGGCAGTCGTCTTGATACCCTTCTTAATGTTAGCTAATAAGGCGATCAAGTAAATGATGCCCACAAAAAAGACACTTATATTTGTACCTAATACAATTTTAGCAAGCATTTGATTATCAGCGATCAGATCGATCAAATAAGTTAACTCTGATAGATAACCTCTATATACAAGCGGATCATAGCCTTGATAGAGGATCCAAGTTAAGACAAAACTGGTAATCACAAAAAACAACCATAATAAACTCAGTAACATTTTAAACATTTTCTTTTTGATCGCTGCGATTAAAATTGATAATATACAAATGATGATCGATGATATGATCAAGATCATATAAAAACCAGTCACAATACCCATAACTATCTCCTATTTTTCAAATTTATTATAACAGAAAAACGGATGACATATAGCGTTTTATCATTTATAATATGAATGCTGTAACGGAGAGCTGGCCGAGCGGCTTAAGGCACCATCTTGGAAAGGTGGCGTAGTGAAAGCTACCATGAGTTCAAATCTCATGCTCTCCGCCATATAACTTATAACCGCTAAAGCGGTTTTTTATGCTTAATGACCAAATTCATAAATATTGTAAAAACTATCGACAATGATATAATAAAGATAATAACTAGACTCATCAAATAAACATCATTCATAGGAGAATCAGATGGCTTTAAAAGATCACCTTTCATCATCAATCATTAGTACTAAAAAAGCCCGAAACAAATCCTTCAAGATAACTTTGGTTTATTTTATATTGGGAAGTTTATGGATAATCTTTTCTGATCGCTTAATGGACCTGTTATTTACAAACCATGAAGGTTTTATCTTAGCTAGTTTGATCAAAGGTATCTTCTACGTCGTAGTTACCACGATCATCCTCTATTTATTGATATACTATGCCTTTGTAAGCGTTTTTGAATCAGAAAAAAAAGCTAAAGATAAAAACAAAGAATTAGAGGAATCAATTGATGAATATCATAAACTTTATGTTCAAAATGAATTTAAACAATTACTAATCGAATCACTAATGAACGCCATTGAGGATTGGATCTTTTATACTGACAGAGATCATCAGATCATTGGCGCAAACACCGCTTTTACCAACTTCTTCAATATTGATGAAGAAAAATTACTAAAAGATCAACCATTAAACAAATTACAGTCGTTATCAGACATACTCGGCAATGATTCAAATAATGATGTTTCTTTAAAAACAATGAGATTTGAAAAGACATTTCATACCAAGAATGATCATAAACGTATCTTTGAGATTATCTGTAGCCCATACCAAAGCAATAAAAAAGATACTCACGGTATGATCTATGTTGGACGTGATATAACAGAACGTAAAGAACAAGAAGACCGCTTACGTTATCTAAACCACCACGATGTCTTAACAGGTATCTATAACCGCGCCTATCTTGAAGAAAAACGTGATATGATCGATCAAGAAGAAAATTTACCAATATCAGTAATTATTTGTGATGTAGATGGATTAAAACTTGTTAATGATGCTTTTGGACATACCGCTGGTGATCTATTATTGATAGCTACAGCCAAGCTGTTAAAAGAAAATAGTCAAAAAACGGATATGATCGTCAGAACCGGTGGCGATGAGTTCTGTATCATTATGCCTAAAACTCCTTATCAAACTGCTGAAAAGATCCAAAACGCAATTAGAGATCACTCAACTCATGACAAAGCTAATAATATTGAAAACGAATTATTATCACCAAATATTTCTACTGGATGTGCTACAAAATCAAATATGGAAACATCTTTTGCTTACGTATTTAAGGAAGCTGAAGACTATATGTATCAAAGTAAATTGTTATCCCGTAAAGGTATCCATAGTATATTTTTAAAATATATAACAACTACCATTTTTGAAAAGAGCAACGAAACACAAGAACATTGCCAACGCATGTCAAATATGGCTAGAAAAATGGGTGAGCAGCTTAAACTAAATAACAGAGAATTAGATACTTTAGAATTAGCTGCATCATTGCACGACATTGGTAAGATCAGTATTGATCTTAGTATCCTTCAAAAACCAGAAAAACTAACAAACGAAGAGTGGGAAATCATGAAAAAACACCCAGAGACAGGTTGGCGTATCGCTCAAGCCGTACCTGATCTTTATCAAATATCAGATATTATCCTTCACCATCACGAACGATGGGATGGAAAAGGATATCCTCATGGACTAGCAGGAAACGATATCCCTCTAATGTCACGAATCATCACTTTAGTTGATTCTTTTGATGCTATGACTCAAGATCGACCATACCAAAAAGGGATATCGACCGAAAAAGCGATCATTGAAATTCAAAATAATGCTGGACAGCAATTCGACCCTCATCTTTCAAGAATATTCGTTGAGCAAATTCTATAATGATCTTTTTATAATCAATCGGCTTTAGCTGGCTGTCGGTGCAAAAGTTTAATATTATAAAACTAAAATTCAAACATAACAATTCATGCGGGTATATGATCATAACAATTGATAGTGAACATGATTAATTATCAATTGTTATTTTTCTCTTAAAAAATAGTTAAATTATCAGTCAAAGATAAACATCATAAAATATATCACAGACGATTGGTATCACCCTATGAACATTCACTAAACCAATTCAAAAGTTAATAATCTCATATTGTATTCAACACCACTAACAATAATCACATCGATAAACCTTGAATTACATCTATTTATAATGATTATAGTTGTTAATCACAATCACAAGTCCTTTTAATTGATCATTCATTACAAACACATCTACAAATCCATTTTACTTTTAATGGAGGTAATATATGATAACCCAAAAAGGAAATAAACAGCCTAGGCCTGTTGATCGAGCAAATCACAGACCAACCAAGATAATTGGTATCACTTCAATCATAATAAGCATTATCTTAAGCTTTTTTTACTTATTTTATTCATGGAATAAATATGAACGTAATGCCACTAATGATGCAATAACTTTAGCAAAATCGTTAGCAACACTATTACAATCAGAAAACATAGCACAAATATCTGGTGAACTTATCGATTTAGAAAAATCCAACTATATCTTGATCAAACGCAATCTAACTCAGTTAGTCCAAACCACACCTGATATCAGATTCACCTACCTAATGGGTATAAGAGATGAAAAACTGGTGTTTTTGATAGATTCGGAGTTACCCAACTCATCTAATTATTCTTATCCTGGGCAAACCTAT
>JAQUCI010000054.1 GCA_028686295.1 Erysipelotrichaceae bacterium
CTATAAAAAGTATAAAATAATTGCATATTGTGTATAACAGTGATAATATATTATATATAATGATATAAATAAAGACAATTACTAGCGTTATATGAAAAAAATGATTATACGAAAAATTTGATAAGAACATACATAAATTTTTAATAAATCAATTAATGTTGATTTAGAGATAGGAGAACAAAATGCGTAAATACAATATTTTTCTTCTGTTTGTAATCTTGTTTTTGTCTAGTTTACGATTGAATATAATAGCTGTAGATTTGGATGCTCGCAGATATTCTGGATATTCAATCTATAACGAACAAGATTCATATGTTTCAGTTAACGAGTCTTATTTAGAAGAATATGAAGAATTCTTAGCATCTGAAAAAATAAAGAAATCATCATACGGAATGCGCTCTATTGAATCTAGAACGCTAGGTGTTGTTCGATTAGCCCAAGCAAATTATTCGGGTTGCATTCCAAGTTATGGTTGCGCTATTGTCTCGGTAACAATGTTTTCTAATTATGTAAATAATGAATCATTATCACCGGATTATGTTTTAACTCTAAATGGTAATTCTTGTTCTGTAAATTGGTCAAATCTAGAATCTTCCCTAAATATCGGGAGTGTAACTGCACAATCAAATAGCAATTGGAATACACTGTTATCCATAGTAAAATTTAATATAAACAATAGTAGACCTGTAATTGTTGGATTAGAAAGGACGATAAACGGAACGAGAAATACACATTATATCGTTGCTTCTGGTTACTGGATATCAGGAACAAATTCGGTTATCTATATAAAGGATCCAGGTGGAAATAACAGAACATCACTTATTCAATTTATCAACGATGGTCGGGCATTAATGAATTATAGAGTCTATAGCTGATGCATAAGAAATATTTATATATAGTTGTTTGTCTTCTATTATTAATATCATCCAGTTGCGAGTCAACAAAGATAGAAATTGAAACAAATTATTATGAAGTTGAGTTAATTAATGAGCATGAAATTTATCTAACATTGAATGTTTCACTTTCATGTTTTCACTATTTAAAAGGTGAGTCATTGTATCTTACGTTATCCGATAATCCGTTTGCTGAGCTTATCATTGAGAATGGCTTAGCTATAGAAGCGAATGAAGAAAGTAAAACCGTCACCTTCAGTTTAGCAGAATACTTTGAAGCTGATGCAATAGAAGGTTTCTACAACTCGATAATTGATAAAGGTGATTTTGAAGAAGACCTATTTATTCATATCTATTTTGATGATATGACCTATACAGGAGACTCACTAATCTGTTCAGATAATGCTGATTATTATAAATATAGAGTAATTAATGAAAAACCGAGGACCAATATACGTAAACTTGAACAAGTTAAGGATGATGTTTGTCAATCGATTTTACAGAGAATCGATGAACGTTTCCAAATGTTGGATTATGAGATTATTGAAGGCAAATATTATTATATGATTAATGATTGGAACTGTAATATGGTACTAGACTTTGAGTTGCCGGATTATGTTTATCCTATATATTACAAAGATGATGTTCAAGAGTATCTTGGATTATTTGTATATCAAGACAATCTTATAGCTTGGGATTATGACTTGTACTCACAAGTACGAATCATTAGATATAGTATAAATGAAACCAATAGAGTCGCTAACTCTTTTGTTGTCGGTAGAAGTGATAGTTATGAGTTTGTGCAAGATAACTCATCATATGAAGTTCTTTATACATCTGATGTTCAGAGGTATTTAAAGAAGAATGATTTGGATGATGTTTATTCATCTGATTCAAGTCTATGGAGTCATATTAGATTTGAAAACATAAGTGAAAAATAAAGCTAAATAGATATAAAAGGGGAACGATTAACATGAAGAAAATGCTTGTATTGTTTTTATCGTTTGTTATTATTTTGACAAATTTTGGTTTCCAGAGTAAACAGATAGTTAATAATAATGATAAAATTGCAGTAAGACAAATTATTATATATGAAAACAGAAACACAGGTTACACTGAAGAAATTTTAGTTCCGGCAAAGCCTTATGATCTATATGCGTATGAGCCATCATACGGGATTGTTTATTATTGTTACCACTATAATGATTATGTGTACGGATATCATGATATAGTAAGTGTTGGTAATCCTCACTAGACAATTATTTGAGTAGTAAACAAAAATAAGACAAGATTTATGATGCTAATGTGCATTTGGTATTGTTGTTATATTTTTTGGTCTACATTAGCTAGTAAGGTAGTAAGTAACTTAATCACTAGTTGGTACAATACATGTACTGACTTTTTTTGTTTTTTTTATATTGATATTTAAACAAATTTAAGATAATTAACTAGTTCTATCGTATATAATGATAATAGGAAATTGAGGTGGAATTAATGAAGATAGGAATGTTTAGTGATTCTTATTTACCAGATATAAATGGCGTGGTGACTTCTGTGTTTACTTTAAAAAATGTATTAGAAGCACATGGTCATGAAGTATGGGTCGTAAGTAATCATCCATCGATATTAAAAACACAGGTTGATCATGATAATCATGAAATAAGATTACCTGGTATCGTATTAAAGAAACTGTATGGATATCGATTAAGTTCGCCTATCCATATTAGGATATTGAAAGAAATAGCTAAATTGGATTGGGATGTTGTTCATGCACATTCTGAATTTGGAGTTGGAATATTTGGTAGAATAGTCGCAAAATACCTCCATATTCCACTGATCTCTACGTATCATACAACTTACGAAGACTACACTCACTATGTGAATGTTTTAAAAATGGAAAGTTTTGATCGTTTCGCTAAATTATTAGTTGCTAAGCTCAGCAAGCTTTATGGAGAAACAAGTACAGCTGTTATCGCTCCATCACAAAAAACTAAGGATATGTTAGTTGGTTATCAGATCAGAAAACCGATCACAGTTGTTCCAACTGGTCTTGATCTTAGTCGTTTTAGACCAAAGATTGAAGATCAAGAGCTTATCAGCAAGAAGCGTTTGGAATATAATGTTCAGGATGATGAGATTCTCGTTGTTTATGTAGGTCGTGTTGCAAAGGAGAAGAGTATCGATGTTCTGATCAGCGCTTTTTCCCA
This sequence comes from Erysipelotrichaceae bacterium, assembly GCA_028686295.1. Taxonomy (GTDB): domain Bacteria; phylum Bacillota_I; class Bacilli_A; order Erysipelotrichales; family Erysipelotrichaceae; genus JAQUCI01. Next base: position 3,101 of record JAQUCI010000054.1, read on the forward strand.
ACTTGATAAAGAAGTTAAGATCAAACTGTTAATTGTGGGTAGTGGACCTGGTGTTGATGAGATCGTTACGCTTATTGATCATTATCATCTAGATGATAAGATAATATTGGCAGGAAAGAAATATCCAAATGAAGTGCCGTTGCATTATCAAATTGGCGATATTTTCGCATCTGCTTCTATGACTGAAACACAGGGTCTTACTTTTATTGAAGCTCTTGCTAGTGGATTACCGGTTCTAGCAAGTCATGATGGCGCGGTTGAAAACCTCATTATTAACGATCATAATGGTTATTTCTTTAATGATGATAATGAATTAGCTGAAATACTTGTTGCTTTTAGTAAGTTTGATAAAGATAAAAGATTACGTTTAAAAAACAATGCTCTTCAGAGTGCACAAGAATACGATGTAGATGTTTTTTGTGATAGAGTATTAAGTGTATATGATCAGGCAATAAAAGCTTATAGCGAAGACTATCAAGTTGTTAGCTTAAATTATAAAGATGATGTCGTTAATCTTGACCTTGCTAATAAGAGTAACCATATAGATATAATGGTCAGTGTAGATAGTTTTGCGGAGTTTGGTATCCGCAAGGATAAGATCATTAGCAAAGAAGTTGTTGATAAGTTGATCATTGAAGAAGAGAAAGTTGACGCATATCGAAGAGCGATCAAATATTTAACGATCAAAGATCGAACAGTCTTACAAATGATGGATTGGTTCAAAGAAAATACGACATTAAGTGATGATGTCATCAATCAGATGATATCATATCTTAAAAATAAGAAGTATCTTGATGATAAAAGATATGCACAAGATCAAATCAATAAGTTACGTAATCAATTAATGGGTAAATATCGCATACGCAAGGAATTGCTACAAAAGGGGATAAGCCCTGAAATTATTGACCAGCTTGATGAAAGATCTAATGAGGATCAATACCAATTGGCATATAGTTATGCTAAAAAATGGCAAACCAAGATAAAAGATCGATCTAATGCTTATAAGAAAAATATGATCAAAAATAAGATGATCCAATATGGTTATGATATTAATCTAGCACAAGAAGTTGTTGATAATCTTGCTTCATTAGAAAGTGATGAAAGTGAAATGACTTTGCTTCGTAAGTTGGCTAATAAGGCTAAAACAAGATATAATAGGAAATATAGTGCATCGCAATTAAGGAACCGAGTGTTTAGATATCTAAGCTCACAAGGTTTCGATTATGATGATATCTATCTAGTTATAAATGAAATGGAGTGGGAAGATGAATAAGAAAATGATCAAAGAGTTCCAAGAAGGGGAAAATTTATCAGTACCCTTGTTGATAAGTAGTGTTTTGAATGGAGTGACAAGTAATGGTGCACCATATATGTCGATCACATTTAGTGATAAAAGTGGAACTATCGATGGTAAACTGTGGGATGTTAAAGAAGAACAAGCTGACAAGATCAATAGTGGCAGTGTGCTTTTGGTGAATTGTGATGTTATTCGTTATAAAGGCAATCTGCAGGTGAAAGTACATAGTGTCTCATCGTTAAGTCCTGATCAATATGATATCAATGATTTCGTTGTATCTTCATTGATACCTCAACAGGTAATGCGTGATAATCTTAATCAAGCAATAAACCAGATTCAAAATAAGGTATTAAAAGCGATCGTTACTGCCGTTATGCAGGAATTTGATAGGGATTTCTTCTTATATCCTGCTGCTAGTCGTATTCATCATGATTTTATTGGTGGATTGGCTGAACATGTTATAGGAATGTTAAAACTTGGTAACAATGTCGCTGATCAATATCCTTTGATCAATCGCGATTTACTAGTATCAGGTATCATTGTACACGATATGGGAAAACTTTTTGAGCTATCAGGAACTATCGCTACTGAGTATACAACTGAAGGAAGATTGATTGGTCATATTTCGATCATGCAAGCCAAATTAAGTGCTATCGCTGATAAACTTGGCTATGGTGATAGTGAAGAATGTATGTTACTTAGACATATGATACTATCACATCATGGTGCTTATGAATATGGCTCACCAGTTTTACCGATGATCGTAGAAGCTGAGATCTTAAGTATGATCGATAATATCGATGCTAGAATGAATACCTTATCTAAGGCAATGCGCGATATTGAACAGGGTGAGTTTACACAAAGAATGTTTGCGCTAGAGAATCGTAGTTTTTATAAGCCGGTGATAAAATGATCGATATTCATTGTCATTTATTAAACAATGTCGATGATGGTAGTCAAAGCAAAGAGTGGACATTATCGATGCTAAAAACTGCTGTAAATTCGGGAATCAAACAAATCATCGCAACTCCACATTGCTGGCCTGGTGTTAGGTATCTTAATGATAGGGTCAGTATTGAGCATGCGTATCTTGAAGCGCTAGATTTAATAAAAGAGTATGATCTACCTTTAAGATTATATCGTGGTTGTGAGTTGTTTATGACGGATGATTCACTTGATTGGATAAAAAGCGGAAGAGCACTATCATTAAATGACTCGCGTTATTATCTGATCGAATTACCTTGGACTAGTCCTCAAGATGAAGCTGATGATCAAACTTCATATCTACAAGCGATAATTGATATGGGAAAACTTATCGTCATTGCTCATCCTGAAAGATATAGCATACTGAAAAATGATTTTAGTTTAATTCAAAAATGGCGTGATATGGGGTGTTATTTTCAGATTAATCGAACAAGTTTGATCAATCCTGATTGTTGGGAATATGAGTTAGCGTGGAAATTAGTCAATGCCGGGTTTGTTGATATCATTGCTACTGATGCTCATCACACAAATGGAAAACGAATAATGAGACTAGATGATATTTATGAATTGCTCAAAGCAAAATTTGATGTAGAAAAACTTAGAGCATGCTTCTATGATAATGCTTTAAAGATCATTGATGATCAATTGATCTAAATACCTAAGGATAAACCTCGGGTATTTTTATATGATAAGTTAAGGAGGATGTATGGAATTAATTAAAAAGCCATTAAAAATTAGAAATATGGAATTAGCTAATCGGTTAGTGATGGCACCGATGGCTACATCAAAAGCCAATAATGGTGAAGTAACGCAAAAACTACTTGATTATTATGATGAGAAAACTAAGGGGGGTTATCTTGGTTTAATCATTACAGAACATCAATATATACGTTTAGACGGAAGAGCAGATCCAGGTCAAATCTCAATCGCCGAAGATAAAGATATTGAAGGATTAAAAAGATTGGTAAAGATCATTCATGATAATGGATCAAAAGTGCTTGCCCAGATAAGTCATGCTGGAAGTGCTGCTAAGATGCACGAAAACGGGTTTGTCCCAATCAGTGCTAGTGCGATAGTTCACCCACGTTTGATCGCTAAAAATGGCATGACACCTCAAGCTATGAGTGAAGAAGAGATTGATGAGATGATAAGCTTGTTTGTTAAAGCCGCAAACAGAGCTAAAGCTGCTGGCTTTGATGGTGTTCAACTTCATTCAGCTCATGGTTATTTATTAAATCAATTCTATTCACCTTTAACGAATAAACGTAGTGATCAATATGGCGGAAGTGTTGATCAGCGAGTGTTGATCCATGTAAAGATGATCAAAGCAATAAGAGAAGCTGTAGGTGATGATCATGTGATAGCTATGCGTTTAGGTGCTTGTGATTATATTGAGAATGGGAGTACGATTAATGACGGCGTTGTAGCTGCTAAAGCTTTTGTTGAAGCAGGATTAGATCTAATTGATATATCAGGTGGTTTTAATGGTTATGATAAAGCACAAGCCGAACCTGGCTATTTTAGTGATGCCAGTTTTGCGATAAAACAAGTTGTTGATATCCCAGTAATGTTAGCTGGTGGGATCACAAAGAAGATGGATATTGATAGATTATTAAAGGAAGATAAAGCTGATCTGATCAGTGTGGGAAGAGCAATCCTTAAAGATAGTGATTGGGCTAAGAAAATAATGACAATTGATCGATAAAACAAAAACGATGAAGCATATACTTCATCGTTTTATATTAGTTATTAATGAGGTTTGCTATTGCCAGTAGGTCCTCTTGGTGAGCTATAAAGCTACAATTGAATCCATCATGTTCATCATATCTGGGTATGATATGAAAATGGAGATGTTCTACAGTTTGTCCGGCTGCTAAGCCATTATTGTTCAAGATGTTAATACCGTTAGCACCCATCTTTGTTTTGATCTTAACACTTAGTTCTTTGACGACCTTGATCAAATGAGCAAGTGTATTATCATCAATATCTTCAATATCAGCGAAGTGTTCTTTTGGAACAACAAGCGTATGTCCACGAGTCGTTTGTGAGATATCTAAAAAGGCAATAACGGTTTGATCCTCATATAGAATGGTTGCGGGAATCGACTTTTCGATGATCTTACAAAAAATACACATTTGTTTATACCTCCACTAGATCATATGCGGATGTGCCAAGACCGATTGCTTCAGCATGGGCAATTCCAGTCTTCCACTCTGTGTTAGGATGCATATCATAGAAATGATCATCATGAGTATGTTCTACTTCACCTAAATAGCTTTCATTGATGATCGGTGCTTTATTTACTGCATCAGCACATGCTTGATCTAAGGCAACAGGATCAAATGATGCAAACATGCCAATATCACCAACAACAGCAGCGTCATTTTCACGATGACAGTCACAATTTGGCGATACATCCATTACTAAACTAATATGGAAACATGGGCGATCTTTAACTACGGCAAGCGTATACTCAGCTATTTTTTCATTTAAGATCTTGCTTGAGTGCGAATTGACTGGTTTGATCGCATTAAATGGACAAGAACCGATACAACGTCCACAACCTACACATTTTTCCCAATCAATGAAGGCTTTGTTATTATCGTCATAGCTGATAGCATCATGGGCACAATTTTTCATGCATGTACCACAACTGCGACACTTTTCAGGAAGTACACGAGGTTTTCCACTATAGTGCATTTCCATTTTGCCAGCACGTGATCCACATCCCATACCGATATTTTTTAATGTACCACCAAAACCAGTACCTTCGTGACCTTTAAAGTGGGTCAATGAGATAAATACTCCAGCATCCATGATCGCTTGTCCGATCTTAGCTTGTTTGACATGTTTTTGATCGATATCAACTAAACACTCATCAAGCCCTTTGATACCATCACCAATAACGATATGACAGTTAAGGGTTAATGGATTAAAACCATTTTCATAAGCCGTTTCAAGATGATCCAAACCATTACTACGACCACCTACATACAAAGTGTTACAATCACTAAGATAAGGTTTTCCTCCTAGTTGTTTGACGACATCCACGATCCTACGGGCATAATTTGGTCGAACAAAGGCTAGATTACCTTTTTCACCAAAATGGATCTTGATACAAACAAACTTATCCTTAAAGTCAATTTGTTCAATTCCAGCTTTGCGGACTAAAATCTCAAGTTTATCGAGCAGATTAGTCTTGCTTGTTGCTCTAAGATTAGTAAAATATACTTTAGCTTTTTCCATTATGTTACCTCTACTTATACTCTTATTCTAACATATAGTGACAAAGTTAGTCATTACGATCAAATTATTATTTTATATTACATGAATGATGTAATATAATGATATAGATTAAGGTTGTGAGGGAGACAGATCATGACATTATCCATA
>JAQUCI010000055.1 GCA_028686295.1 Erysipelotrichaceae bacterium
AGAGTACAAGATCACTTGTTGTTGAATAAATATTTTGCTAAGGATATATATAAGAGGATAATTACTAAAAAACTTGCTTTAAGGAGAGATTAATGGGAGTAAAGCAACAATTCAAAAGTTTGATATTGAAAAATGAATTTACTAAAAAGGTATATGATGTTTATCATGAGCATGCTAAATATTTATACCAAGTTGGTAAACCTCGTTTTTTGGTACTTGATCAAATTGGATTAACTGTTTTTGATCAACACAAACAAACTTTCTTTGGTTATTATGATAAATCTCCTGAAAGAAACGGTCATTATCTATACCATGCTTTAGATAACAATAGTTTAAGAATTGATCAAACCGTGGATATTTATATCGATGATCAAAAGATTGGCTCAAGCCATAGTTGGAATTGGCAACAAGGGGCAATGCTAAGTTGGTTAGAAGATGATAAGATCATTTATAATGATTTTATTGAAGGTCAATATCGATCGATCATCAAGAACCTTAAAGGTGACCTTATCAGGATTATTGATTTCCCGATTTATCAAGTAAGTAAAGATGGAAAATTTGCCTTAAGTGTTAATTTTTCGCGTTTAGCTAAATTGAGAAGTGATTATGGGTATTTTAATCTACCTTATGATAATGTATCTAAGATTGATGATAAGGATGGAGTATTTTATATTGATATCGTTAATAATGAAAGAAAATTACTGATCGATCTTGTAACGATAGCTAACACTAAACATCATGAGTCAATGATCGATGCGTATCATGAAGTGAATCATGTCGATATTTCCAATGATCAATCAAAAGCTATTTTTTTACACAGATGGTACAAAGATAAAGAAAGACATTCGCGATTGATGTTGGTCGATATAAATTTAGCTACAGTAAGAGTTTTAGTAGATGAAGGGATGGTATCTCACTGTACATGGAAAAATGATCAGGAAATAGTTGGTTATTTCAAATATCAAGATCAGAATGGCTATTTTCTTATCGATATAAATACTAATATAATTAATAGAATCGATGGATTAGTTAATCTAATTGATGATGGGCACCCAAGCTTTTCAAAAGACAGAAGTTATATGATAACAGATACTTATCCAGATCATACTTGTCGCTCAAAATTGATACTATGGGATCAAAATCAGAATGAAACGACAGTTATTGGTAGTTTTTATGTACCAAGAAAGTATAAAGATACAAAAAGATGTGACTTACATCCAAGATGGTCATCATCTAAATATGAAGTAACCTTTGATACTGTTTTTGATAATAAAAGACAAATGTGTAAGATCAATATAGACAATTTTTTAAGGAGTGATGATGATGGAAAAAGTTAGTATCATTGTTCCAGTTTATAATGTTGAATCATACTTAGATGAGTGTTTAACATCACTTGTTAATCAATCACTTAATGATATTAAGATTATCATTGTTAATGATGGTTCAACTGATAGCTCACAAAAAATAATCGATAGGTATGCTTTAAGATACCCAGAGAAAATACTGGCTTTGAATAAGGAAAACGGGGGACTGGCTTCAGCTCGCAATTTTGGTTTGCAATACGCACAGGGAGAGTATGTAGGTTTTGTAGATAGCGATGATTATGTTGATGTAAATATGTACAATGAGATGTACAATTTAGCTATAAAAAACAATGCAGATCTTGTAGTATGCGATTTAGAATATTTCTTTGAATATTCAAACAAAGAGCCGTTTGTTTCAAAAGGATTAAATTTAAGCTGGAATAGTGATTATCATAAGGCTGCTATTCTATCGCCTATGTTTGCTTGGAATAAATTATATAAAAAGGAATTATTCATAAATAATGGCATAGAGTATCCAGTTGGATTATGGTATGAAGATATACCAGTAACGATCAGTTTTATACTCTTGGCTAATAAAATAGTTGCTTTGGATATGGTTGGAGTTTATTATCGTCAAAGAGAGAATTCAATCATGAAATCAAAATATAATCCTAAAATGCATGATATTTTTAAAATTCTTAAAATAGCGCTGGAGAAGGTAAAAGAAGCTGGATTATATGAACTTTATCATGATGAACTAGAGTATTTTTTTATCGAACATTTACTTTTTTATGGAGCCTTTAGGTTTTTAAGAAGCGACGGATATAATAGATTGATACCTGAAGCAATCAATGTTATCAAGGATAAATTTCCTAATTGGCGTAGAAATCAATATTTGAAGAAGTTGAGTTTTAAGAATAGATTCTTTATTAATACAATTTCACCAATCACCGCTTATTTATATAAAATATATTTGGAGAAGCACAATGGTTAAATTGAGTGTTATTGTTCCAGTTTATAATGTTGATAAATATCTAACTAGGTGTTTGAATACATTGGTGAACCAATCTCTTGATGATTATGAGATAATCTTAGTCAATGATGGATCTAGTGATAATTCATTAAGTATATGTGAAAAGTACCAGAGTGAATATGTTGATAAGATTAAACTGTTCTCAAAAGATAATGGCGGTTTATCTGATGCACGTAATTATGGTATTGCAAGAAGTTCTGGTAAATATCTTGCGTTTATTGATAGTGATGATTGGATTGATCTAAGAATGTTAGAGGTCATGTATGAGAAAGCAATTTTTACTAATGCTGATATCGTTGTGTGTGATATGGAATACCATTATGATAATGGCAAAGTATCATTTTCATCAGGTGGCGTTTTTGATGTGGTTAATGTCAAAGATAATCTTGATATAATGATGATCAATAATAGTGCATGCAATAAAATATATCGATCAAGTTTATTTAGTAATAATCGTTTTCCAGTAGGATTATGGTATGAGGATATGGCGGTTGTGCCAATTATGATCTTGAATAGCGAAGTAATAGCAAAAGTAGATGAGCCTTTTTATAAATATTATCAGCGATCAGGTTCGATCATGCACAGCTCAACCGATAAAATATTTGATATTTATAAAGTAATCGATATTATCAGAGATTATGCCATATCAAATTATCAAGGAATAAGGCGTAAAGAACTTTTAATGAATATTGAACAATTATATATTATTCATGGATTAGATATAAATACATTGCAAATTAGGACATTTGATCATGATCGTGTTGAATATTTGAAGAAAAACATGTCATTCATGAACGATCGAGTACCAAAATGGTATCATAAGATAAATAATGTTTCCTTTAAAAAGAAAGTTGTTTACACATTATTAAAACTCAGGCTATACAATATATTATTACTTTTGTATGATATGATAACAAAAAAGGACACTGCTAATGAATAAGTTTTTTAAGAATATTTACATAAAACTAAGTAAATCAATTAATGATCTATTTAACCACAAATGGACCAATTATTTTGGTTTTCTAATTGGTGTTTTGTTTATTACTATTTTATTTTTTATTATTTCAAAATGGACACCGCTTGCAGGTGATGATTGGGGATATGCTATAAATGGTATGAACAACAATCCTTGGAATATGGCTGTAGCTTTCTATCAATCGTGGTCAGGGCGTTTTTTTAGTGAGTTATGGGGGTTTGTGATCGCACCAAATAAATCTTTATGGAATATCCTTAACACAGCGTTCTTTATGTTAATATTTGTTTTTAGTATGTTATTAACATCATCAAAGAAGAATTATTTTGTTAGCGGATTACTAATATTGATGTTAATGCTTAGAGTAAATAGCGATTTAAGAATGGAAACATATACATGGATCATGGGTAGCACTTATATAATTCCATTATTATTGATAGTGATTTACTTTTATTTGATAGAGCGTAAAGTCATATATAACAAAAATGTCAATATGAATTGGTTGCTTTTGATAACTGGTTTTATATGTTTTTATGTTGGTTTAACAGTAGAAAATGCGGCAGCCATTATGATCGTAGCTCAAATAATACTAGTTATTTACTATCTTTATTATCAACACCGATTAAACTTATTTTTGGTTATAAATATGATAATTAGTATAGTTAGCTTTGTGATAATGCGCCTTTCTCCTGGCTCGACTTTTAGACTGTTGAGAGATCATGCAGTTTGGAATCAACAACCCATCTTAACCAAGATCATAAATAACATCCCAAACCTAATAAAATACACATTTATTGACAACCGTTATTTGATCTTTGCATTATCATTTGTTTTGTTTGCTATCGTAGTTAAAAAAACAATGAAAAAACTAAACACAAGAAAACTACTATTTAATATTACCCTTATGATCTATTTAGTATCCAGTTTGGTTGTTATTGGTGCAAATAAACTTGTCAATGATTTCGACGTAGAGATTATGAAGGTGTTTCTTGAATTGGATAATGTAGTAGTATGGATATATTGGTTAATTTATATTTGTGTAGTATTTACGATTGTATATCTTTATATAGATAATATAAAAATAAGACAAAAGATTATCTTTTTTATCATCATTGGTGGATCAGCTAATCTTGCGATGCTTATGTCGCCAATCTTTGGAGCTAGATCATCAATTTATCTTGTTTATTTTATAATGTTTGTTGTGGTTTTAGCTTTTAATGAGTTAAATATTAACGATGGAATATTAAAGTTATCAATCAGTTTTGTGTTATTGTTAATGATAACTCTAAGCGCAAAAGATTATCTACTTAAATATAGTCAAGTTAATCAAATTCATCATGAACGGTTAGCTATCATAGATTATTATTTAGATAATCCAGATATTAAAGATATTCATATACCACGAATGCCACCATATTCAGTGCATGGGGCAGATATTGAAGATGGAGATGATTATCATTTTGAGACATTTAAAGCCTATTATGGTTTAGCTATGGATGCTAATATTGTGTTTGAATGGAAAGAATCATATGATTAGGTTTAAATGGAAAAACATATTAAATTTTACTAAATGAAATACAAGGAGCATCAATGACTGATATAATAAAGAAAATTCATAAAAGATTGATTAATAGTACAGCGATTAAAACAATCATAACAATTTTAGTTTTTATATATCTATTTGTCCTAAATTGGTATTTTTCGTTGCCTATTTATGGTTATTATCATCAATTGGTTATTGTTTTAACTATTTTAGCTATTTGGATGGTTTTACCTAAAATAGCGGATATAATATTTCTTTCATTATTTACTTCAATTTATTCATTTTATTTATTAGCTCAAATTGTTTACTATCGTGGTTTTGAGTCTTACTTTTATCTTAGATACGGCCTTTCAATGCGTAACGAGGTGGTTGGGGTCATTAGTAGTGTGTTTGAACTAATAAGACCGCTTGATTACTTAATGATCATTATGATGATCATTGTACTAATCATAAGTGTTTATTTAAGAATCATATCTTTAAAAAGAAAAACGAACATCAGGATAAATTTAATCGTCTCTTTATCCTTTTTAATTTTGGTTATTGCTTCATTATTTGGTTTTCAGCACAAACTAGCATCTACGGATATAGATTCTTTCTTATATAACGAATCTGATCGATATGTATATGATACATTGCCTTCTACTGAGGTCTATGTTGATAAATTTGGGATAAATGCATTTCTACTAAGAGATTTATATGATACTTTGTTAGAAGCTCGTTTACATGATTATGACGATAAGATCAAAGCAATAGATGAGTATCTATTAAAGAAGACAACAAACAAAAATATTAACGATTACACAGGTATTTTTAAAGATAAAAACCTGATAATAATTCAAGCAGAATCTTTAACCAATATTGGGATTGATTCCGAATTAACTCCAACATTGCAATATTTTATGGATACAGGAATGTATTTCTCTAATTTTAGCGCTCCGCTTTTACCTGGATCAACTAGTGATACTGAGATAATGATCCAAAATAGTTTGTATCCAAAAACTGATGGTTATGCGACAATGCATGCTTATGCTACGAATACCTATCCTTTAACTTTAGCCAAAGTATTTAAAGATAACGATTATAAAACGGATATATTTCACAACAACTATGGGACATATTATAATCGTAATGTTTTCTATGGAAATGATGCTTATGATAAATTCTTTGAACCAGTTGAGCTAGGACTAGAAGACATGTGTTCTGATCTAACTATGTTGGGATACTCTTCTTGGATTGTAGCAGAGAAAGAAAAATTCTTCTCTTACTTCATAACTTATAGTGGACATCAACCTTATAATTTTATCTCTACTAAAGATCTAACAATGGCACAGAGTGCTTATGATGAGTATATGGGATATGTTAAGGTAATTGATGAAAAGTATCCTAATCTTGATGAGTTCACACGTGCTTATCTTGCTAAATCGATAAGTCTTGATAGAGGGCTTGAACAACTTATGATTGCACTTGATACTTATGGAAGATTAGATGATACAGTAATCGTTATATTTGGAGATCATATGATAAAGGGTTATAAAGATGCTGAACATCAAGATAGTCTTGAAATATTGGATATAAGTGAAGCTACAATACCATTGATAATATGGAATAGTGCGATATCTTCATCAGTGATTGACAAATATTGTAATAGTTTGGATGTATTACCAACGCTTCTCAATATGTTTGATGTTGATTACGACAAAAAACTAGCGTTTGGTTTTGATATACTTGATCAGGATTATATTGGTTATTATTTCGATGTTAATGGAGCGATAACATCAAATAAATTTTATTATGATCTTATTGATGGATTGTTGGTCGAAGATGGTATGAGTAAATCGGAAGCAAATTATTGGATTGAATATTTTCAACAGATAAAGACAATATCATCATACATAATTGAAACAGATTACTTTTCAAACAAGTAGTGCTTCTATTGAATTAATCGTTAGATGATCTTATAATTAAAAAGAAAGAGGTTAGATATGAAAAAAGTATTAGTAGAAATTTCGGCAAGACATATGCATTTAAGTGAAGAACATTTAGCTGTTTTATTTGGTGAAGGTTATAAACTAACGCCTAAGAAAAATCTTTCTCAACCAGGCCAATTTGCTTGTGAAGAAAAAGTAACAGTTGTTGGTAGCAGATCACAAATGGCAATGACGATTTTGGGCCCTACTCGTAAAGAGTCACAGGTAGAAATATCATTAACTGATGCTCGCACATTAGGCATTGATGCTAAAATTCGTGAATCTGGACATATAGAAGATACAAACGGTTGTAAATTAGTTGGACCTAAAGGAGAGGTAACGCTTGATAAAGGTGTTATTGTAGCGAAACGTCATATTCATTTGACCCAGGAAGACGCTAATGAATTGGGTGTCAAGGATAGTGAGATTGTCAGTGTAAAGATTGAAACACCAGATAGAACAACTACTTATGGTGATGTCGTAATTAGGATTAGAAATGATTTTGCGGCGGCGATGCACATTGATACGGATGAAGGAAACGCAGCCGGTATCATGAAAACAGCATATGGTGAAATAGTAAGATAATTGAATAAATACTAGAAAAGACTTAGGTTAGTAACCAAACCTAAGTCTTTTTGTATTATAATGATGCTTGAGGATAACATATGATAAAATTTAATATACCAGCTTATACAGGTGATGAGATCAAATATATAAAACAGGTTATTGAAAACAATTCCTATTGTGGTGATCAAGAAATGACTCATCGATGTGAAAGGATAATACAGGATCGTTTTAAAGTGCCAAAGGCATTATTAACAACATCGTGTTCAGCTGCACTTGATATGTCAGCTTTATTATGTAATCTAAATGATAATGATGAGGTTATATTACCTTCATACACATTTTCAACTAGTGCTTCATGTTTTGCATTAAGAAATGCTAAATTAGTTTTCGTTGATATTAGACCAGATACGATGAATATAGATGAAGAATTGATTGAATCAGCTATAACTAACAAAACTAAAGCCATATGCGTAGTTCACTATGCCGGTGTAGCTTGTGAAATGGACAAGATAATGGCAATAGCCAAGAAATATGATCTAAAAGTAATTGAAGATGCTGCTCAGGGTGTAATGTCTACATATAAAGGCAAAGCTCTAGGCTCGATTGGTGATTTTGGATGTTTTAGTTTTCATGATACAAAAAATTATCAAATGGGTGAAGGAGGAGCTCTACTAGTTAATAATGAACAATACTTTGATCAATCCGAGAATGTTTGGGATTGTGGCAACAACAAAAAGGCTTATAAATCAAAAAAAGTAAGTGAGTATAGTTGGGTTGATCTTGGATCATCATTTTTAGCGAGTGATATAAACGCAGCATTTCTTTTGGGTCAATTAGAAAATTTAGATAAGATTAATGATGATAGATTAAAATCTTGGAATCATTACTATGAGTTATTAAAGCCACTTGCAGATGAGAATTTAATTGAGTTGCCATACGTACCAAAAGAATGTAAACATAATGCACATATGTTTTATATAAAAACAAAAGATAATAATGAACGGGAAGAATTGATCAAATATTTAAGAGACAAGGGTATACAAACTGCATCACATTATGTACCACTACATTCGTCAAAGGCAGGAAGAAAATATGGAGTATTTTTTGGTAATGATAAATATACTACATTTGAAAGCAGAAGACTGTTACGATTACCAATGTATTATCAATTAAATTATGATGATATCCATCGGGTCGTAGAAGAGATCAATTGTTTTTATAATGATCACAAGTAATATGACTTTTATACCGACAAATAAAAAAGAGATGCTAAGTAGAGGATGGGATCAGCTAGATTTTGGTCTGATAAGTGGTGATGCCTATGTGGATCATCCCTCTTTTCGTGTGGCA
>JAQUCI010000056.1 GCA_028686295.1 Erysipelotrichaceae bacterium
TTTGTCAAGCATCATCTTCATACCAACCGTCAGTCCATCACTACTTGCGTCACTCTCAGAAAAATTGAGTGCTAAGCGTTTTGGTTGCAATTTTAACAACACTTCCTTGATCGTTTCTTCCATAGTTGTCTTATATTCAATAACTTCATCGATACCTTTAATTAAACGATATCCTTCGACATCTAAGGGAGAAACGATAGCAATACACCTGTCTTTAGTAAATATCAATGTTGTAGCGATGATAAAATCCATATCACCTAAAACAGGTAATACCGGTTCCTTACGCATGATCGTTTCTCGTCCGGTTATCAACCATGCATCAATATCCTTATCCTTCATTGCTTGATAGATCATTGGTAATTTTTCTAAATCCATTTTCATGTGCTTGCTCCTTTGATAAGAGCCTAAGCCGTAGCCTAGGCTCTTCATTAATTAATACTTTTTACTCTGCAACTTCAATGTAGGCTAAGTTATAGCTACCTTGTGGGTTGTAAAGAATATTTGTTGTTCCAGGTTTAACTAAGTAGATACTAGCATAACCAAACAACGGAATCGTATAAGCTTGTTCTTGGACTAAATATGTTTCAGCATCATGAAGCATCTGTAAACGAGTTGCAGGATCAGTTTCACCTTGAGTAGCAAGGATCATCTCATCATAAGTCGCATCACCCCAAGAAACACCAGCCTGGTTCCAAGATGTCGCCATATCAAGGAATGTTGAAACATCCATGTAGTCAGCTGACATCGCACCGCGTGCTAGATCAAACAAACCATTACTACGCTCATCAAAGAATGTCCGAATTTCACCAGTCTTTAATGTAACCTCAACGCCAATTTCTGCCCATTGTTGCTGAATTACTTGAGCAACTGTGTCATGCATTGCATTTTGGTTGTAGTAATAAGTTAATTGTATAGGATTACTTTCATCATAACCAGCTTCAGCTAATAAAGCCTTAGCTGCTTCAGGATCAGTTTTTACCAATACATTAGAAGCATCTTGTTCTTCACGGAAATCGCCCTCTAAACCAGCAAAGCCTACCGGAACATATCCATACAATGGATAGAATGCATCACCAGCATCAAGCGCTAAGATGATGTCTTCACGATTAATAGCCATTTGTAAAGCTTTACGAACATTTACATCTTGTAATGCCGGAATACTTTCAGAATAAGCATTGATCATGCAATAGTAATTGATAACTGATTCTGTTACGACTAATTCCTCTTTACCAGCATAGATTGATGTAACATCCGTATTAACACTAGTCGCCATATCGATCTCACCATTTTGGAACGCTAATAACTGCGCATCCATATCAGGCATGACCTTAGCTACTAAAGTATCGATCTTAACTTCATCAGCTTTTGTAAAGAATTCATTTTTAACCATTACATATTCTTCAGCACTATCAATCTTTGTTGTTTGGAAAGGACCATTTGTTGGAACAGTGGCATCCAATGACCAATCTGAATTATGCTCAGTAGCGAATTCAGAACGTAAAGGATAGAATACGCCAGCTGTCATTAAGTTAACAAAATAAACAGTTGGTTTTTCTAAAGTAATAACAATCGTTCTTTCATCAACAGCTTCGATACCGATATCAACCATATCAGCGATATCAGCCATAGCTTCGCCATATGCCTTAGCATTCTTGACATAATCAGTAATGAAATATGAATAGTATGAATCAGCAGCTCCCATGCCAACTGAACGTTTCATACCAAAGACGTAATCCTCAGCCGTTACTTTTTCACCATCTGACCAGAAGTTGTCTTCGATCAATGTGAATGTGTAAACTAGACCATCATCAGATACTGTATAGCTTTCAACAGCATCGTATACTAACGATCCGTCAGCTCCGATTGAGAATAATGGGAAAAATATTTGATTTTGTATTGCTGATGTTACGCTGTCTGCACCAACTGCAGGGTCCAGAACATCCGGTTCTCCACCAATCGCATACGTAAAGGTGACTTTTTCTGGCGTTTCTGAACCTTCGCCATCATCAGTATCACCAGTGCATGCGACCAATGATAAACCCATCACCAAAATTAGAGCGAATAAACTAATTTTCTTTAATGTGTTTTTCATTTTTCCTTCCTCCTATTTTTCGTATAAGAAACATGAAACTTGTCGGTTACCAACTTGTACCATCTGCGGTGTCTCGCGACGGCATCTTTCAGTAGCCTTAGAACACCTAGTAGAGAATACGCAACCAGTTGGGGGATTTATCGGACTTGGTATTTCCCCCTCCAGCACGATTCTCTTCTTCTCTTTTGCTATTTTAGGATCCGGTATTGGGATCGCCGACAACAATGCTACGGTGTATGGATGTAACGGGCGATGATAAACTTCATTACTTGGCCCAATCTCCATCATATGCCCAAGATACATGACACCAATTCGATCCGAAATATGTTTTACCATACTAAGATCATGGGCAATAAACAAATAAGATAATCCTAACTTCTCTTGAATATCATCCAAAAGATTTATAACCTGCGCTTGGATCGAAACATCCAATGCTGAAATTGGTTCATCACAAACGATAAATTTAGGATCTAGAGCTAAAGCGCGAGCTACCCCAATCCTTTGCCTTTGACCCCCTGAGAACTCAAAGGGATAACGACGGATATGATCTGGCTTTAAGCCAACGATCTTGATCAATTCTACTGCTCGAACCTCACGCTCAGCATCAGTATCATAGATGCCATGAATATTCATTGGTTCTTTGATGATCTCACCAACAGTCATCCTTGGATTTAATGAGGCATAAGGATCCTGAAAGATCATCTGAACATCTTTATGATATTCTTTTAAATCTTTTCCTTTTATCTGAGCGATATCTCTACCTTCAAATTCTATACTTCCCTCATTTGGATCGTATAGTTTAACAATTGTACGACCAAGTGTTGATTTACCACAACCAGACTCACCAACTAAACCAAACGTCTCATTACGCATAACATCAAAACTAACATCATCAACCGCTTTAACGATCTGTTTTTTTGCAAAGATGCCCTTAGTGACATCAAAATATGTTTTAAGGTTCTTAACCCTCAAAATTGGTTCATTACTCATCTATTTCACCGCCTTTTCATGGTTTAGCCAACAACGACATTGATGAGTTGAGCTAAACTCAGTAACATCCGGCATTTTAAGTTTACAGATGCGCATTGCTCTTTCACAACGATCCACAAAAGGACAACCAATAGGAGGATCAAGTAGATCCGGTGGTGATCCTGGGATCGGATGAAGTTCTTCTTCAACATCATCTTCAGGGTTAGCGACACAATTCAACAAACCCTTAGTATATGGATGTTTTGGATCATAGAATATTTCTTGATCAGTTCCGGTCTCAACGATCTTGCCACCATACATGATCGCCACTCGATCACACAACTTCGCAACTACTCCTAAATCATGAGTGATCATGATGATCGATGATGAGCTTTCCTCACGCAAACTATCAATTAACTCTAATACTTGCGCTTGAATCGTTACATCCAAAGCTGTCGTAGGTTCATCAGCAATGATCAGTTTAGGATTACACGCTAATGCAATCGCAATGATGATCCTCTGTCGCATACCACCTGAGAATTCAAAGGGATATTGATCGATTCTTTTCTCTGGTGATGGAATTCCTACTTTACGCATTAATTCTAGCGCTTTTAATCTTGCTTCTTTTTTCGTTATCTTCTTATGATTCATCAAAGGTTCGATAAGTTGTGTTTCAATCTTCAATACCTGATTTAAAAACGTCATCGGATCTTGAAAGATCATTGACATCGTATTACCACGAATCTTACGCATTGCTTTATCATATTCATGTTTGTTCTTAAAATTCTTCGGTGAAATATCTTGACCATCAAAAATGATCGTGCCATCTGTTACCTTACCATTATCAGCCAACAATCCCATCAATGAAAACATCGTTTGGGATTTTCCTGATCCTGATTCACCAACGATACCCAACACTTCACCTTGTTCAAGAGATATTGATACATCACGCACAGCTTGTACGCTACCTTGTTCAATCTTAAATGAAGTCGTTAAATTCTTAATTTCTAATAGAGCCATTAATTCATACCCCCATTATTTGGATCCAAGGCTTCACCTAGTCCATCACCAATAAAGTTTAAGGATAAGATCGTTAAACACATAGCAGCAACTGGCCAAATGATCTGAATCGGATAAGTATGGATCAATCCACGCGCTTCACTACATAGCACGCCCCAACTCGATTGTGGTTGTGAAATACCAATACCTAAAAAGCTTAAGAATGATTCTGTAAATATCGCTTGAGGCACCATCATCGTTAAGGTAACGATGATCGGACCAATCGCATTAATGATCAAATGTTTCAATAATATCCTACTATGACTAGCACCAATTACCTTAGCCGCCATCGCAAACTCAGTTTCCTTAAGTGACATGACTTGCGTTCGTACCTGTCGCGCCATATTAACCCACGAAGTGATCGAGATCGCGATTAGCATCGAAGTCAGATTATTACCAAATACCATCAAGATCAAGATTACATATAATAGACCAGGAACTGAATAGATAACATCAACTGTACGCATCATGATCATATCCACACGTCCACCAACATAACCCGATATACCACCATAAATGATACCAATGACCATGTTGATCGCTGCTGAAGCAAAACCGATAGCTAACGATATCCGAGCACCATACATGACCCTTACAAAGATATCTCTTCCAAGCTTATCTGTACCAAATAAATGCTCTAAACTTGGTAACGCATTACGGTTTTGAAGATCTTGCATCTCATATGAATACTTTGAGAACATTGGTGCAAAGATCGCAAACAAGATCATTAATGTCACAAAGATAAGTCCAAACAAAGCTAATTTATTCTTTTTAAACCGATTCCATGAATCACGCATGAAAGTTTTACTTTCCATCGCGATAAATTCGGCATTCTTCTCACTATCATCTAATTTTTCAAATAGATCATCAGTAAGTTTTAAATCATTGATATTTGACATAATCCACCTACTTTCCTAACTTGATCCTAGGATCGATCATCGCCGCTGCGATATCACTTACAATATTCATGATGATAACGATTGCCCCTAAGAATAAAGTTAATCCCATGATCAGCGTATAATCTCGATTAATTACGCTACTGGTGAATTCCATGCCTAAACCTGGAACTGAGAATAGACTCTCAATGACAAAACTACCAGTGACCAAAAAAGCAAACATTGGTCCACAATAGGTAACAACAGGTAACAAGGCGTTTTTCAAACCATGTTTGATTATTACCCACAACTCTGATGTACCCTTAGATTTAGCTAATACGATATAATCCTTACTCATAACATCCCTTAAACTTGACCTTGTCAAACGCGTGATCATCGAGATCGGATTAAGCGCTAAAGCAATAGCCGGCAATACATAATGAAGCGGTGTCTTTAAGCCAACTAACGGGAACCATCCTAACATGACCCCAAACAAGATCATCGCCAAGATTGCTAACAAGAAACTCGGAATTGAGACTCCGATCGTCGCAAACGTAGTTATCAAACTATTAACCCACCGTTTCTTAGTCAAAGCCGATATGATCCCCAAAGTTACCCCAACCGTAAGGGCGATCACAAAAGCAACTGATCCTAGTCGAGCTGTAACTGGCGCCCTTCTGATAACGATATCGATAACTTGTTGTCCAGTTTTAGAGATTGATTCACCAAAATCACCCCTTATCGCATTATTCAGATAAATGAAATACTGTTCAACAACCGGTTTATCAAGTCCATACTTAGCCTCTAAAGCTTCATATGTTTTAGGTGTTAATACTTTATTATCCTGTGAGAACGGATTTCCGGGAATGATCTTCATCATAAAGAACGTAATCGTAGAAAGGATAAACATCGTCAATATGCCAACTAAAATGCGTTTTATCGTATATTTAAACATGATCTTCCTCCTTTGCTAGATTAAATACAATTCTTGTTGAGGTGGAATCAAAAATCTTGCGCCATCCTCTTCTATTACAACATCTTCTTCAAGGCCAATTCGTCCTCTTTTGGTTGGTACGCCTGGCTCTAAAGTAAATACAAAACCTTTTGATAATGGCGAATGAATAAGCTCCGGACGATTATAACGAGGCCTTTCAGGAGCTAATAATGGTCCACCATCATGTGCTACTCGACCCATTTGATGTCCTAAAGCAGCATTCCATTCTGGATAACCTTTGCTTAAGATGTAATCACGAGCTACTTTATCAACCTCAAATCCTGTAATTCCAGGTTTTAAAGCTTTGGCAGCTAAAGCGATCGCATCACGTACAGTATAGAAAGCATTTTTTATTTCCAAAGGCGCATCTGTTTCATCATCATCTAATACATAATACATCCGCTGTAGATCACAACCATAACCATCAACGATAATCCCAAAATCAATGTTAACGACATCACCTTTTTTAATTAAGAAGTCAGGAGCACCCATATGTCCACCAGGACAACCATAACCAGAAAATACTCCCGGATTACAAGATTTTGGCCAAGAATATTCATATCCCTTTTCTTCTGTCTTATCTTGAAAGAACTTGAATACATCCTGACAGTTCATACCTGCTTTGATAAATGATCTTGCTTCATTGAATATTTCCTCAGCACCAGCACAAGCCTTTTCAATGCGAGCTAACTCATCGGCTGTTTTAATACCTCTTACCTGATTGATGATAACTTCAGCTGAAGTGATCTTTGGTTTATGATCTAAACTTGCAAAACTTTTCTTTAAAACATTATATACACCAACCGACAAACCATCAGCTGCCGGATTATTTAATGAATAATCAAGAGCGATCGTTGCTGGTCTTTTATCATTTAAGTATTCAGCAAGCGTTTCATGGAAAGATACAGGATAAGCGATAATCTGATCAAAAACCTTTAAACGTTGATAACCATCGGCATCGATCGGGGTACAAACTACAGCAGTTGATCCATCAGCATTGAAGACCAAAGCGGTAAAACCAATGAATTCAAAATCACCTAAAGTCGCAAGAACGGGTTCTGAATTCATAGCTGATTCATGACCAGCAACGATCCAGGTATCAATATCGTTGTTTTTCAATGCTTCAAAGGCAATATCAAACTTTTCTTTATAAATTCCCATAATAACCCCCCCTACATGAAGCTTGTAACAATGATATATTAAATCTGAAACAATTACAAGGAATATTTCACAAAATTTACATATTGAAAATATTTACATTTATAGCCTAATGTAAATCATTTCATCTTGTGTTATATTTAAATAAAGAGGTAATAAGATGAAAACAAACAGAATAGAAGCCGCTACCCAAGCGATGAAGGCTACTGGCCTTGATGGATTAGTATATGCCAGTAGCGCAAACTTCCAATATCTTTTAGATGCTAATCATTATTTTTGGCAAAGGACTTGCATGAACAACATCAATGGTCATAGCAATTATCGGTTGATGCCTGAAGCAGTGCTTTACCTTACGGTAGATCAACAAATCTCTATCTTCATTACGCCAAACTTAAAAAATACCTTCAAGGATTATCCCAACGTGATCATCACTTATATGGATCAGCTTGAAGACACAATGGCACCCTATATTAAAGAAAAGAGGATTGGTGTAGGATTTGCTTGTCAGCAATACCTAAGCGACACCCTAAGAGCGATCAGTGATGATATTACCATCATTGAAAGCGAAGATCTATTAAATGATATCCGATGTATCAAAGATCAAGATGAGATCGCAACCCTCCGTAAAATGGCTGAGTTTACCGATAAAGCTATCCAACATGTAGTAGCCAACCTCAAAGAAAACATGAGCCAATATGACGCTGAGCAATCAGTTATGCAATATGGCCTTGATCACAATGTTGCCGATCTTTCCTTTCCACCAACCTGTGGCTTTAAAACTAAAGATAGCGAGCTAGCTAAAGATGCATTAAGCTTTGATCGTAACTCTTTATTAAAACCAAACACAGCGATTGCCTTTGATATCGGTTATATGCATGATGGCTATTGTAGTGATTGGGGTCGAACTGTTTATTATGGCAAAGCAAGTGAGCTAGTTAAAAATGGCTATAAGGCTCTGCAAGCTGGACAAGTTCATATGGTAAAAAGTATCGTACCCTATAAAACTAATGTAAATGAGTTATACGATCTTGTCTTTGCTAAAGTAAAAGAGTTAGGTTATGGTGATTATTTACGTTTTCAAGATCGTGGCAATCTAGGCCATCAAATTGGTATTGATTGTCATGAACATCCAATGCTCAATCGCAGTGTTGACCATATTCTAAAACCAGGTATGGTCTTCTGTAGTGAACCAAAGATGTTCTTTGAAAACGAATGTTATATGCGCGTTGAAGATATGATCCTAGTTACCGAAGATGGTGCTGAGTTCTTAACGAAATTTGATCGTGATCTATTTGAGATTTAATATCAGGAGGATGTATGTTGCAAAATGAAAAATTAAAACAAGCTAAACAAATCTTAACTGAAGAAAAAGTTGATATGTGGCTAACGATAGGAAGAGAAACCGTTATGAATTCCGAGCCTGTCTTACCCTTTTTATCAACGATCCAACTAGGCAGTATTACAGCCATCATCATCACCAAAGACCAATCTATATGTCTTGCTGGTCATCTTGATGCTTATGGTATGTCTCAACAAGGTCTATATGATAAGGTAATAACCTATGATAAATCATTTAAAA
>JAQUCI010000057.1 GCA_028686295.1 Erysipelotrichaceae bacterium
CAAGTAACGCAGTTAATATTACTGATGGTATGGATGGGTTAGCTGGTGGAACTTCAGTTTTGGCTTTGATACCATTTGCGATCTTTGCTTTTATGTTCGATCAATCATATATTGGCGTTTTTGTGGTTGGCGTAATTGCTTCATTATTAGGGTATTTAAGATATAATCTTAACCCAGCAAAGATATTTATGGGAGATGCTGGTTCTTTAGCTCTGGGTGGTTTATTAGCAGCTTTGGCTTTAGTATTAAAACAAGAGATAGCTTTGATCATAGTTGGTGGTGTTTTTGTCTTTGAAACAACTTGTGTCATTTTACAAATTGCATCCGTTAAATTAAGGAAAAAGAGAGTTTTTAAATATACGCCTATCCATTATAGTTTTGTCATAAATGGAATGAGTGAAAAAAATGTCGTATATCTATTTTGGTTAATGGGTTTAACATTTATGATCTTTGGGTTGATAGCAGGAGTGAATGTATGAAAAATGTACTAGTGATTGGTTGTGCGAAAAGTGGTTTTTGGGTAAGCATGTTACTACAAACTAAAGGATTTGCTGTTACTATCACTGATAAACAAGTCATAAGCGATAAAAATAAGCTTGAAGAGATTGGGATAAGGGTTTTTGATAATGGACATCCTGATTCTTTGATTAATGAAGATTGGGACTTTATCGTAAAAAATCCTGGAATTGCTTATCATACACCATTTGTCAGTGAGTTTATAAATAGATCGATCCCAATATATACTGAAATTGAAGTTGCTAGCTGGTATGCAAAGGGTTTTCGTTATGGAGCGATCACTGGAACTAATGGCAAAACAACAACTACCACCATTCTTTATGAAATGTTAAAAC
Source organism: Erysipelotrichaceae bacterium (assembly GCA_028686295.1). GTDB lineage: Bacteria > Bacillota_I > Bacilli_A > Erysipelotrichales > Erysipelotrichaceae > JAQUCI01. Next base: position 852 of record JAQUCI010000057.1, read on the forward strand.
GAAAAGGTAATGCTTTTGCAAGTGGAAATATTGGGGAAGCCCTTAGTAAAACGGTGTATGATCATGAATATGAATCAGCTGATATAGCGCTTGAGGTATCCGCTTTTCAATTGTTGGGAATGCCTGATTTTAGACCATTAGTCTCTACGATCACTAATCTAACGCCTGATCATCTTGATTATTTTGAAAATATTGAAGATTATTATCGAGCCAAAACTTTGATATATAAAAATCAGATAGATGACGATTGGTTCATATTGAACCTTGATGATCAAAGGGTCATAGACCATTGTGTGAACATTAAGTGTAAGATAATAACTATGAGCATTAATAAAGAAGCTGATCTAATGATCAAAGATAATATCGTTTGGCTCTTTGATAAGCAGCTGTTTGATGTTTCTACTTTAAAGATTATTGGTAGGCATAATATTCAAAATGCGATGGTAGCTGCAACAATGGCATATAAAATGGGCGTTGATGTCAGTGATATCGCCAGCTCAATAAATGATTTTGAGGCAATTGAGCATCGAATTGAATATGTTGATACGATCTGTGGCGTGAAGTATTATAATGATTCTAAAGGAACAAATACTGATTCAACTATCATCGCTTTAAGATCATTTAATCAACCAGTAATATTGATTGCTGGAGGTTACGATAAACACACTGGATTTAGCGATCTCTTGGATCATGTTGAAAAGATAAAGACACTGATCGTTTATGGTGCGACTAAATATGAATTAGCTAAATTAAAAACTGATTCGATCATTTGTGAGGATCTAAGACAAGCAACGACATTTGCTCACAATGTAGCTCAGGCTAATGATATTGTATTATTTTCACCAGCATGTGCTAGTTATGATCAATTTCATGATTATCAACAACGTGGTGATGTATTTAAAGGATTGATCAAAAGTATAAAAGAAGGGGGTATCGATAATGTTTGAATTTGATATTAAGCAGTTACAATTAACTGTTCATCTTAAGCTTAAGCAATTACAACGTGAACAATTAAGCACTTTAACTTATCAGAATATCATTGATACCTTGTTTGATAGTGTTTGGAAAGACGACTATCCAAGATCTCTGTTTGAAGCGGTTAATGATATCATGAATCTTACTGCCGATAAGATCGTAGCCTATCTAAGCAAAAAAGCGATCATTGAAAGCCGACAACATTGTTTGGATGATTATGATGATCTTTTACAAGGTTAATCATGAATTATCATGTATGTAACACTGATCCTTTAAGTACCAATTTTATGGGGAATGACTTTTTGAGTAAGATTATCGATTTTTATCGATTTAATGATAAACAATTAAAACAGATATTTGAAGAGATCGAAATTGAAGATATATCAGATAATGTCTATATCAACAAAGTAAAAGATCGTTTAAGCGTAGCATTATTAAATAATGAGAAAATCTTTGTTTGTGGAGATTATGATGCTGATGGAATCTGTGCAACTGCAATGATCGTCAATTTCTTAAGAATAGAAGGAAGTAACTGTGGTTATTATATACCCAATCGGTTAAAAGATGGATATGGTTTGTCGTGTGATCTTGTAGAGAAAGTTAAACAAAAAGGATACCAGCTTATCATAACTGTCGATAATGGGGTTAAAGCACACGATGCACTAAAACTGGCTGAAAGCTATGGAATGGATGTCATTATTCTAGATCATCATATTATTGAAGATAGATTGGAACATAATCTAATAATACATCCTAATCTATTGCCAGAATCATACACAGGACTCTGTGGAGCTGGTGTGGTTTTGCAATTGATCAAATCCTTTGATCATCATGATCCACTCTATGAAATTCTAGCAATGGTCGCGACTATCGCTGATATGGTGGAAATGTTCAATGCTAATCGATTGATCACTATTAATGGTTTACAATTATTGAATACGATTGGTTTTTTACCGATTAATGCTATCCTAAAGGTTAATGATCAAATAAACGAAGAAACGATTGCATATAAGTTTATCCCAGCTATAAATACTGTAGGCAGATTAGCGGATATTGCTAATGCCAATGTGGTTGTTGAGTACTTGCTAGCAACTGATCCTAAAATTATCTATAAAACTGCAAAATCGATCATGGAATTAAATGATAAACGCAAGAACATGGTCAATAATGCCGATAATGATAAAGATCAAACATACCATCTACCCAATTATGATGTATTTTTAAGCGATGATTATCATGAAGGAATAATTGGATTATTAGCAAACCGATTTATGATTGAGCAAACAAAACCAACGCTGGTTGGTACAAATAATAAAGATACCTATAAGTTTAGTGGTCGTAGCATTAAAGGTTTTGATATATATGAAAGCTTGTACCAATATCAATCGTTATTTAGTGCATTTGGTGGTCATAAGCAAGCTTGTGGTTTTTCTATTTCTCAAGATCGATTTGCTGAGTTTATTGAACTATTACAAAAAGAAGATAAATTGATAAATGATGAAAAAAGTCAAAGAGTGATAAAAATTGACATTAGTGAACTAGTTATTGACAATATAGAATTACTTGATAAACTACGACCTTTTGGTACAGGTATCAAGAAACCTTTGTTTATGCTTGATGAGCAAGAAATAACAAAAATCACGATGATCAAAAATAGATATCCCAAAGCGACGATAAAGACTAATACTTGTGAGATAGAGATGATAAGCTTTAAAAAAGAATTTGTTGAGGATAATAATAAAACAACCAAGAAGGTTGTTGGGTATTTATCTATTAATGAGTATAGAGGAAAAAGAAGCATTAGTTTTCTTGTTGATGATGTTTTGTTTTAAATGCTGAAAAGGTTTGATATAATGATTTTGTTGCTAGGAGGCACTTATGAATCTTAAAGATTATATTGCAGACATACCGGATTTTCCAAAACCGGGAATTCTATTTCGTGATATCACACCATTAATGGGTGATGGTGATGCTTTTAAAGAAGCTTGTGATCTAATGGTCAACTTTGCTAAAGAAGTAAAAGCTGATCTTGTTGTTGGTCCTGAGTCAAGAGGTTTTATCTTTGGCTGTCCAGTTTCTTTTGCAATGAACATTGGTTTTGTCCCAGTAAGAAAACCAGGTAAATTACCAAGAGATACAGTCTCTTATCGTTATGATCTTGAATATGGCTCAAACGAGTTACATATTCATAAAGATGGTATTAAAAAAGGACAAAGAGTATTGATCGTCGATGATCTATTAGCTACAGGTGGGACAGTAGAAGCCACTATTAGGCTTGTTGAAGAATTAGGAGGAGAAGTTGTTGGTTGTGCTTTCTTAGTAGAGTTATCAGATCTTAAGGGTCGCGATCTGCTTAAAGGCTATAACATCTTTACGATTCTCACATATTAGAGTAAAATCGAAGAGTAAACTCTTCGTTTTTATTAGGAGGATAAATGGCTCAAAAACAAGTCGATGTTGATTTCAATGTTCTTATGAAAGAAATCAAAAAGTACATTAAGCAAACACCAAATTTGGCTTTGATCAAAAAAGCCTATGTTTTTGCTGAAGCCAAACATTCTGAACAAGTAAGAAAAAGTGGTGAACCTTATATTAGTCACTTAATTCAAGTGGCTTATGTTTTAGCTGGACTAAGAGTTGGGCCAAAAACGATAGCTGCCGGTCTTCTACATGATGTGGTTGAAGATTGTGGGGTTTCAAAGGAAGATTTTATTGCTGAGTTTGATGAGGAAATATATCGATTGGTTGAGGGTGTCACAAAGATCGGCAATATTGAGTTTAAAGATGAAAAAGAGTATCTAGCTGCTAATCATCGTAAGATTTTGATCGCTATGGCTAAGGATATTAGAGTGATCATTATAAAACTTTGCGATCGTTTGCATAATATGCGCACCTTAAAATATATGAGTGAAGATAAGCAAAAGAAGATCGCTCAAGAAACATTAGAAGTTTACGCGCCAATAGCTCATCGATTGGGTATTAGTGAAATAAAAAATGAGTTAGAAGATTTAAGTTTTTATTATATTAATCGTGAAAAGTACTATGAGATAGCACGCCAAGTTGAGTTAAGAAGAGCTGAGCGTGATGCTCAAGTTAATCATATGATAAAACAGATTAAGGAATTACTTCAAAAAAACAATATCCACTTTAAGATATTTGGAAGATCTAAACATCTTTATAGCATTTATAATAAAATGCTAATCAAACATAAGAAATTTGAAGAAATACTTGATCTTTTAGCGATAAGGATCATAACAGATTCTGACCTTAATTGTTATGAAGTCTTAGGACATATTCATGCGAATTTTGTACCGGTTCCTGGCCGATTAAAAGATTACATCGCAATGCCGAAATCTAATATGTATCAAAGTTTACATACAACGATCATTAATGAAGAAGGAAATATCTTCGAGGTTCAGATTAGAACCCAACATATGGATGATATTGCAGAAAGAGGTGTTGCTGCTCATTGGTTATACAAAGAAGGTAAGTATAATGCTGAACAGGAACAAAAAGAAATTGAAGAAAAATTATCATTGTTTAGAGATATAGTTAGCATTAGTGAAGATGATGATGACGGTGATGATCAGTTGTTTATGGATACGCTACAAAAAGATTTCTTTGATACAAATGTCTATGTCATGTCCCCTAAGGGACGAGTTATTGACCTACCTAATGGATCAACTCCTATTGATTTTGCATATCGTATACATACTGAAGTTGGGCATTCTACAATTGGTGCTACTGTTAATGGGGCTTTGGTTCCTTTAAATACGGTATTAAAAACCGGTGATGTGGTCAATCTAAGAACTAGTAAGCAGTCACCTGGACCAAGCGAGGATTGGTTAAAGTTTGTTAAGACGAGTCATGCTCGAAATAAGATTCGTAGTTTCATTACTAAAAAGGAGATAGAGAATAGGTCACCAACGATTGAAAAAGGATTTACTATGTTTAAGGATGAGTTGAATAGAAGACAACTTGATCCCGAATGGATAAATAATAAGAAATTGGAACCTATCTATAGTCAGTATAATCTTCGCGATTATGATGATTTTATGTTTGCGATTGGAAATAAATCAATACCACTTAGCAATGTTATGGAAAAAATATCTAAACGTCGCGTATCATTATTAAGCACTTTAAATATTAATAATATCTTTGCATCAAAAGTTGAACAACAGAAGAAGTCTATTTCAAGATCAGGTATAAAAGTTGCTGGTGCAGATTCGATCATGATTTCATTAGCTGGTTGTTGCTCACCAGTTTTAGGTGATGAGATAGTTGGCTTTATCACTAAAGGACATGGTGTAAAGGTGCATCGTAAAGATTGTCCTAATGTTAAGAAAGAAAAGAGTAGATTGATAGATGTTGAATGGGACTATGGTCAAACAACTAATCTTTATGAGGTTATCATCTTTATTGAATCAAATGATCGAAATTTCTTGTTGAATGATATAATTACCGTTTTATCACAAACAAAGGCACAATTGATTGGAGTTAACTCTCAATTAAACGATGATAAGATAACTGTTTCAACAAATATTAGGATTTTAGTTAACGATACTGAACATTTACGTAATATCGTAGCTAACCTTAAGAAAATTGATGGAACCTTAAGAGTTGAGCGTATAATCCAATAATATAGAAGTTGCTTTAATATAAACAGGGTGTTAAAATGTAATAAATTCAGTGAAGAAGAGGTTGTTGCTCAATGCTCTATCAGCGAGGAATGATTGGTGAAAGATTCCAGCTTAAAGCAACATAGACACTTTAGAGAAGTTATCTTGAACTAAAGTAAAGATAAACGTAACAGGCGTTAACGATCCTAAGCGCACATTTTTGTGAATTAAGGTGGTACCGCGTATTAACGCCCTTAAAGGGTGTTTTTTATTTAAGGAGGAATTTATGGGAAGTTATCAAAAACCGCGAGGAACGGAAGACATCTTTTATGAGAATATAGATAAATGGCATTATCTTGAAGCCTTGATAAGAGAATTATGTTATATCTATAACTATCAAGAGATAAGAACTCCACTTTTTGAACATACAGAAGTATTTAAACGAAAAAATGATAGCTCTGATATGGTAAATAAGGAAATGTATACTTTCGAAGATAACGGAGGTAGGTCATTGACATTAAAACCAGAAGGAACAGCGGGAATTATTCGTAGCTTTGTTGAAAACAAGCTTTATAATAATCCTGATCTACCTATTAAATTATATTATATAGCTCCAAATTTTCGTTATGAAAGGCCACAAAAGGGTAGAATGCGTATTCATCATCAATTTGGCGTGGAAGCAATAGGCGAGAAGAATCCGATGATCGACGCCGAAGTGATAACTTTAGGTTATTCTTTATTACAAGCTTTAGGATTACAGGATTTGAAAGTCTTGATCAATACCTTAGGTGATGAAGAATCAAGAGAAAACTATAAAGTAGCACTTAAAGATCATTTTTCTCATCATATTGATACGATGTGTATCGATTGTCAAAGACGATATCAACAAAATCCTTTAAGGATTTTGGATTGTAAGATTGATAAAGAGCATGAAGCAATGAAGTCAATACCGGATATAAATGATCATTTATCAAATGATTCAAAAGTATATTTCGAAGCTGTATTATCAAACTTACGACTTTTAGGAATTGAATATGAAGTTTCAAATAAATTGGTTAGAGGTTTAGATTATTATTCAGATACTGTGTTTGAGGTCGTTAGTTTAAATAAAGAAATGGGAGCACAATCGACGATATTTGGTGGAGGTCGATATGATAAGCTTGTTGAGTATTTTAATGGACCAAAGATGAGCGGAATTGGATTTGGAATGGGCATTGAAAGATTGCTGGTTGCTTTAGAAGCTGAAGGAATTGAAGTTGGCGAGAAGGAAGTAATCGACCTTTATGTTATGCCTATGGATAAAAAATATCAACCTGAAGCTTTATCTTTGACGACTATCGCTAGATCAAATGGCTTTGCGGCAGATATGGATTATATGGCTAGGTCACTTAAGGCTCAGTTTAAGGCATCAGAGAGAAATCAAGCTAAGGTTATCGCGATCTTGGGAGAAGATGAAGTACAGCAAAGTAAAGTTACATTGAAAAATACTCATACAAAGAAACAAGTGACGATCAGTTATTTTGATATGATACAACAACTTAATGATTGGCTTTATCCTAAAGAAGAAAAGAAACATATTCATGATGATGGTTGTTGTCAAATCCAAAAACATCATCACTAGGAGGAACTATGGAAAGAACACATAATAATGGTGAATTAAGAATCAATAATGTTGAACAAAATGTTACATTGATTGGTTGGGTGGCAAGAAGACGTAATTTAGGTTCATTAGTATTTATCGATCTTCGTGATCGTACAGGAGTCGTTCAAGTTGTCGTTGACGAAACATTAACTTCAAGCATCAAAGAGGTACGTAATGAATTTATCTTACAAGTAAGTGGTGTTGTTAAGAAAAGAATGGACAAGAATGATAAAATGCCGACTGGTGAGATTGAGATAAAAGCTGAACAGATAAAGATAATCAATAAAGCTGAAACAACACCGATTATCATTGCTGATGAAACTGATGCTTTGGAAGATACACGATTGAAATATCGTTATCTTGATCTACGACGGATGAGTATGCAACAAAAACTTTTTGAAAGAGCA